>JAJYJL010000157.1 GCA_021789565.1 Acidobacteriota bacterium | reverse complement strand
GACAATTATTGTCTTCCGAACGAGGATTTTGTGAAGGCCCACAGCATTGTCTGTGGGGAGCCGACGTCGGGATGCGAAGTATCGAGTGAGGACGGCTGGTTCAACATCTGTGACATGCTGGAAATGAATCCCCCCGTCACGGTTTATCCGAGAGGCTTTCCCTATTTTGCGCGCCATCAACAGCCCAGGATCACGCGCGCCGTGCAAGAAGCGCGGATCCACATGAACGCCGGGCTTTGGCTCAGTGAGCCGGACATGGATGCCATGACGTGGTTGATTGCTCCGGTAAGGGCGTCGGCCATGCGCACCGATTCGGTCTTACTTGGTGACAAGGCGTGGTCACCCATCAACACGCAGAACACAGCCGTTCATCGAGACGTTATCATTTCCTATTACTTCCTGCGAATGGGGTACCCGCTTGCAGGCATGCCCATTGACCGCTACGGAGATATCTTCAGCGGGTACTTCAGCCAGGCTTGCGTCCGCCATCTGGGGTACAAGGTAAGGGTCGGCAGCCCGCTTGCCGATCACCGCAGAAACTCCCACAACTACATGCGCGATGCGGCAAACGAATTCGCCTGTATCTGGGCGCTGGAAGATATTTGCCAATGGCTGATAGATGCCAAGCTCGAAGGAAGCAATTACGGCGACTCTTACGCGTCACTGGCAGACAAACTGGAAGATGCAGTTGAAAGTTTTTCAGGGACCATCTGGAACCAGGCAACGCGGGGGTATTTCCACCAGACGGCTTACCTGATGCGCAGGTGGATAAGCGCATGCCGAATGATTTCTTGACCCGGCTTGTGGGCGCCGCATGTGCGGCGCCCGGGCTTGGTGGAAAGTAGCATGAAAACGAAAAACAACGCGATGCGCTGGACGGCGGCGGGAGCAATCATTGCGAGTGCGACAGCGGCGCTGCTGGTGTTTCCATGCACGCGCATCCCCTATGGCTCCGACTTTGCGGTGTCCTACGATGCGGGAATGCGCCTGCGCACCGGGCACGCACTCGCGCTTGCGCTCTATGACTCGCGCGCTTATCCGCCGCACTTGCCTTTTCTGCGCGCCCCGTGGCAGGCGCTGGAATATTTGCCCCTCACATGGCTTCCGTTTTCGGCCGCTTTCCTGCTCTGGTCAACGCTGAATCTAGTGCTGGTGATGGCGGCCTTCTGGACGTTGCGCACTCGCTTGACGGCGATGAGCGCATCAGCATGGCTCATGACAGCGTCGTTCCTGGCTCTTCCGCTAGCCTGGATGGTTAAATCCGGCCACGACATAGGCGTGTTTGTTCTCCTCATAACCCTGGCGCTGTCCGCGATCAAGAGAGGGCGTGACGAACTGGCCGGCATTCTGCTTGGCCTCGCCTCGATGGACCTTCATCTGCTCTTGCCAGCGCTGCTTTTCTTAGCTTGGCGACGGCGCTGGCGGGTGCTGTGGTCCGTCGTGCTAACCGGAACGTTTCTGTTTGCGGTCTCGACCGCCATTGCCGGACCAGGCTGGCTTGAAGCTTGCTGGCGGGCCCAAACCGTTGCAGGCGCGGTTTATTACGACCCGCTGACCGTGCACGGGCTTCTGACTGCCCTGGGGGCGGCGCGCTGGGCTGCGCCTGTGCTTGCCGCAGGTCTCGTGTTCGCGTTCGCCGCAGTTCGCGGATTGCGCGACGATCGGGCTGTGGCGTGGCTTGTGGTTGCAGCAGTGATTTTCAACTGGCACGCCTTTGCCTACGATTATTTGGCGGCGCTGCCGGCGCTCATCCATCCGCGCGCCTTCGCCGGCTTGCGTTGGCCGGTGCCGCGCCGCATGCTTCCTTGGCGTGCTGGGAGAGGGCGGCACCCGGCGCTCTCGAAGCCGTGTCAGCAACTTGTCCATGAAACGCGAGTCGATCGTTTCGAAGGGTAAGTCTGAGGCTACCGTTATTTTTAGAAGGAGAATCATATGGCAACAAAGCAAGCATTAGTATGTGGCGCTGGAGGGTTTATCGGCAGCCACCTGGTGAAGAGACTCAAGCAACGAGGATACTGGGTCCGAGGGGTGGATCTTAAAAAACCTGAATTCAGCCGAACGGCGGCCGATAGCTTTGTCCAGGGTGATCTTCGGGACACGTCAACCTGGCAGGAGATTCTGGACCGCCCGTTTGACGAGGCATACCAACTCGCGGCCGATATGGGTGGTGCAGGTTTTGTCTTCAGCGGCGAAAACGATGCAGAAATCATGCACAATTCCTGCATGATTAATCTTCACATGGCAAGCTACGGCGCAAAGCACAAGGTGAAGAAGATTTTCTATTCCTCTTCCGCCTGTATGTATCCCGCCTACAATCAGGAAGACCCCGACAATCCCAACTGCGAAGAATCCAGCGCGTACCCCGCTGCGCCAGACAGCGAGTATGGATGGGAGAAACTGTTCAGTGAGAGGATATACTTCGCCTTTGCCAGGAACCATGGGCTGAACGTGCGCGTCGCGCGCTTCCACAACATTTTCGGGCCTGAAGGAACCTGGTGTGGCGGACGCGAAAAGGCCCCCGCCGCTCTCTGCCGGAAGGTGGCCGAACAACCCGACGGCGGTGAGATTGAGATATGGGGCGACGGAGTGCAGACCCGGTCCTTTCTATATATCGATGAATGCCTTGAGGGAGTATCCCGTCTGATGGAGTCAGAAACTTTTTGCGGGCCGGTGAATATCGGGTCCGACGAGATGGTCACCATCAACGGGATGGCACAGACCATTATGGAGATCGCCGGTAAGAACCTCGGCATAAAGCACGTTTCCGGCCCTCTGGGAGTGCGTGGTCGCAATTCTGATAATCGGCTGATCCGCGAGAAACTCGGCTGGGCTCCTTCACAATCATTGAAGATTGGGCTGGAAAAAACTTACAATTGGATCGTTGCACAGGTGGAAGCTCAACAGACGGTTTCAGTCGGGAATGTGGCACTTTAAGTAAACGTGGCCATTTTCCTGTCGCGGCTCCTCCGTGAATGGAGAATATGAAAGACCTGTTCCGGAGGAGCAGCTTGGTGTGGAAACTCCCCCCGCCACACGGCCAGATGGCTCTGAGAAGCATCGACCGCACCAGAATCGCTACCGAAACAGAATGGCCTTTCGCGCGCCAAAGTTCCACGCCAAAACCACGACGGCACTCACACCCTTGGCAATCAGGTAGTAAATGCCCAGCCTGGATTGAAAGAACCACAGGATCAGTTCGTTTAGACTCAGCCCAACGACTCCGATAAGAGTGAAAATCGTCAATTCCGCCGATCTGCTATTCATCGTGCGGCGCTCGAACACCCAACTGCCGCTTAGGAAGTAGTTCACAAAAGTCCCCACACAGAATCCGATGGGCGCTGAAATCAAATAGTTGACGCCCGCAAAGTGAGTTAGAGAAAAAAGCGTCGACGCGTCGCAGATGGTCGAAAGCCCCCCGACCAGGACGTACCGGTAGAATTCGCCCCGTACACCTCCCGTTGGGCCCACAGGAAGCACTGTACCACCGGCAATTTGCCCCTCAGGGGTCGTCTGCATCATCCTAAGCTACCCTCTCTTTGCCGCTAGTGCAAGCACCGCCAATCTGGATTCGATTTTAAGAAACATCCATCGCTCCCGAATTCGTCAAGCGGCGAATGTCTCATACTTGGCGCTCAAGGTCAATTCTCAAGGGAGAGCGGGAGCCGTGGGTCGCAGGCGGGACGGAAACCGCTGGTGCATGTTTGCATGGAAATTTGCGGGCGTTACCCCGTGAGCTTAACCGAAGGATTGCTGCCGTTCGGAGGGGACCATGAGTGCGCGATTTCCCGTTGGACAGCCTGCAAGAGGAGCGGGATGAGGCGGGCGTGGCGGTCAATTATGGCGCTTCGGCGGGCCCTGCTGCGAGTTCAGAAAAAGCGCCACTGAACAACCAGCCGGAGACGAAGCCGGGAGGGCCGGCGGCCGCCCCGTCTGGCAGGCCCGGTGGGCCCCATGTAGCCCCATTATCCGGGCCGGTTATTACGCCGGAAAACCGGCCGCGGCAAACGCCTGCCATGCGCCAGCACAGGGTAGAACGCCCTTGCCAGACCCGTCGAAATCCTTTTCCGCCAGAGCTGTCGCTCCGTCACAGTTGAAGGGCCTGCGGCGAGACCGCGGAAATACCAGACCCGCCCGCAGCAGTCACAATAACAGTTTAGAAATGACAGCGATAGCGCACTTCCACGTAGACTTCGCGCGGGTAGGCGTAGTGCGTCCCGCCGAAGGTGTTGCTGTTGTCCAGCAGGTAGCGCCCGTTGGTGATGTTGAGGGCGTTCACGGCCAGGGACCAGTTATCAGCAAACGACTTGCCCAGCGAGAGCCCGACGGTGGTGTGGGCGGGCAGGTGAGCGGGCCCATCACCGTTCAGAAAACCAGAACCATAGGCTATCGTCGCCGTGGCCCACGCCCTCCCCGGCAGCGTCGAGCTCACCACAGTGCTCAGAGTATTGCGCTGGTCATGATCAAGGAAAAAGAGACCCTCTTTCGGCGGTTCGAAATCCGTGAGGCCCCCGGTGACGGCGCCGAATCCCTGGACGAACTGGTGCGAGTAGGCCAGGTGGATTCTGGCCCGGTGCAGGATCTGGGGCGACCGCAGCGTGGCTTCCCAGCCCTGGATGCGCGCCCCCTGGATGGTGAGCGGCAGAAAGATGTTGGAACTGCCGATCTCATCGTGGTCAAAAAAGTTGCGGGCGTGGGTACGGAAGACGTCCGCGTCAAGCATCCACTTGCGCACCGGAATGGTGATGCTGGCCTGGTACTGCTCATCGCGCTCGGCGTGGAGAAGAAGGAAGGCGACGCCCTGCTGCAGCGCGAACTGTTCCAGCGGACCGGAGAACGTATCGAGTGGCGGAGGCTGAAGGTATCGGCCGTAAAAGCCCCGCAGCACCCAGCCCAGCCGCGGCACACGAATGGCGGCTCCCACGCGGGGGTCGGCCCCATTTTCCTGCAGCAGGCCCGCATAGTGTGTGAGCCGCAGGCCTTCATTGAGCGACAGCCAGGGAGTGATCTGAAACTGGTCCTGCAGGAATCCCGCTTCCAGATTTCCGCCAGGTCTGTATTGCTGCTGGATGGGCGGCTGGCCTGTGCCTAGCGTTGCCCTCAGTCCAAAGAAAGTGTCATCGCGCTGGTCGAAGGTTTCAATCCCAAACTGCGCGTTGTGTTTCCCCTTCACCACGCCGAGTGTCACCTGGCCGCCCAGATAACGTGAGCCACGGTTGTTGTCCAGAATGTAGGGTATGTCATTCGGCCCGCCTGCGAAACTCGCCCGGTTGTAATGATAAAAAGGAGAAACGGTCAGCAGCATTCCGGGCCCGAACGTGTGGACCCAGGAGAAATTGACGAAGGCGTCGTGTTCCAGATCGAGATCGCGGATGCCGGCGCTCTGCTGTTCGGGCGTGTTGGGAATCTGGAAATGATCGGCGCGCGCGGAACCTACCAGGCGCAACTGGTCCTGGGGAGTGGCATTGAAAATCAGCGTGCCGAAGCCGCCCAGGCCACTGTCCATATCGTGGATCGCTTGAGGAACGGGCGTCATCAGGCCGAGGTCGGAGCGATTGCCCGTAAAGCTTCCGAACCAGGCCATACGCTCTGTGTGGCTGCCAAAGCTCAGTTGGTCGTTGGTCTGGTTATCACTGCCATAGCTCGCCACCAGTTCGCCCTGGTTGTCATATTCAAAACCGGTGCGCGGAATCACGTTGAAAACTCCATAAGTGCGGTCCCCGTATTCGGATGAATAACCTCCCGTTTTCATCTCTACGAAATCGGCGTCTTTGGGATCGAACTGCGGCCCCACGTTGCTGGCAATGTTTGTGTTGGGAACAGGAACGCCATCCACTTCCCAACTCACCTGGTGTCCGCCCCGCACGTGGAGTTGATCGTGGACCATATAGGCCCCGGGAACATAGTCCGTCACCATGGCCAGGCTATTGGTGCGGTCGGCGCCGGGAGTCCGTGCGATGCGCTGCCTGCCGATTGTGGTCTGTGAGGCTGACGCCTGGGTGTTAATGGTTTCAGGCGCGCCCGACACCTGGACACTCTGCTTTGCCGCCGCAATCTCCAGGGCAAAATGGATTATGGGCGCGCTGCCTGAACTCACCGTGATGGACTGTTCCGCAGGCTGAAATCCCTTGACGTTCACGTCCAGCATGTAATCACCAGCGGGGACAGCCGTGAACTCGAACTCGCCGTTGGGATTGGTGTGGCCCGCCTTCGACCACGCTGAGCCCGAGGCGCTGAGCACAACCTGGGCATTGGGAATGGGACGATGCTGCGGGTCGTGGACAATGCCGCGCACGTTCCCGAAAATCGTGGCAAACCCGGACCCTGCAAAAGCCAGGAACAGGGCCGCCAAAATCACCAACCGGACAAACTTCATGATAGACACACCTCCAGCAGATAACGATACGTAGACCTGCGCGGACATGCCGCCAAGCAGCCGAAAACAATTCATCACTTGGGAAACCAGGTCTTGTGGTTAGCTGGAGAACGCTTTCGGAGGCGGGTCGGGAAGACGCTCCGCGGGCGCAGGCAGAAAAACAAAGTGTCTGCCAACACGCCTGGTCGCTACTGGAAGTTCAAAGGGAAGGTTCGACTGCGGCAGATTGAATAGCATCTCCGCGTGTGAACCCTGCATCAGAGGCACGGTCGGATGCGACACGGAGCACGAACAGGAAACACCCGAGTGCGATCGGCTGTCGCCAGACTCACGCGTGGCGCTGGCAGCCGTGTGGGCTTTCGATGCCATCATGGGGCACATCCCGCCGTGCATGCAGCATCTGCAGGAGCAGGCAGACTGGCATGAGGCCGGTTGCCCCTTCATCAGCAGCGGCACATGGAAGGAACCCCACAACCCCAGGGCCACAAGTAGTGTCCAGGAAAAGCGCCTGATCACGTTCTTTTTAGTATAGCACGCTGGAAGAAAGCGCCGGGTTGTTGAAGCGGCCTTCCACTCCCGCGCCGGCGCAGAACCTTCGCCCTTGAGTCCGGCCATGGCCTTGCACTTCCAGGCTCCCGCCCCTCGCGCTGTCGCAGGAGGCGTATCGGTCAGAATCCTACGGATCCACAATGATCATCGGGTCGGTGCTGTTGCCGTCGACAAAGATCGTATACTTGTAGGAACCTTCGCTGGCCGTGATTTCATTGCAGCCAGGATTGCAAGAACTGTAATAACGGCGTTCAAATGGCGTTGCGCCATCGAACACGACGGCCCAGTCGTGTGACCGCGACCACCACTGAACCCGGTCCCTCTTCCCCTTGGACACCCTGACCGTTGGCTGATCCACGGTGGGCGGATTAGCTCCGGTCCCGGGGATGATCTCGATTCTAATAGCCATAATTTCCTCCGTAATCAAAAGATGAGCCGCTTTCTCAATGCTCCTGCGTTCCAATGATTTTCAGAAATTCCGGATTGGCATTCATAGAAGTCCATTCCGGATCAATACGGATTGACTGGGCGGGATATCCACCTTCCACGGCGCGCCGGAGATAATCCAAGGCCTTCGCCTGCTGACCCGCCAAATGGTATACGATGGCGGCATTATACATCAGTTGGTAATCCTTGGGAGCGAGCGAAAGCGCCTTTTGCAGGTCCTGGGTAGCCTGTTTGATGTGTGAGCTTTTGGCTTCGTAGGTCGAGAGGTCCCCCAGCAAACGGTACGACTTGGGGTTCACGCGCAACCCTTCCCGCACCAGCGATGCCGCTTTTGAATAGGCGGAAAGGGCCTTCGCCCGTCCGCCCGGGGACCATCGGTAAGCGTCTGCCAGGTTGCCCCACAGTTCGGAATTCCTCGGCTCAAGCTTGACGGCCTTGTCAAAATATTGGGCCGAACGCTCAAAGTGGCCCTCATAGAATGTTATGGTGCCAAGGTTCGAGTACGCCGACGCGCTTGGACGGATGGCAAGGGATTTCTCGCACATTCTTTCCGCTTCATCCCATTTCCCAAGCAGGTAGTCCGCCCCGCACAGATTATAGAACGCCTGATGGTTTCCGGGAGCAAGCTGAGTAACCTTCCGGAACATCTCTGCCGCCATCTTGGATTTGCCCGTATGGAGATAAAGCACCCCCAGCCAGTTATAAGGCGCCCAGAAATCTGGCCGGACACTGATGGCATGCTGGTAGGTCACCTCAGCCTCGCTGACTTTCTTCAGGTTGTATTGGGCATTGGCCAGGCCCTCATAGGCAAAGGTATTGGTCGGTTCAATATCAAGGACTTTTTGGAAATCCGCAACCGCTTCAGAGTAATGCCCGGTGCCGCTTTGCATGATGCCCTGGCAAAGGTGGGTATCGGCAAGATTTGCGTTCAGCGTCTCCGCATGGCTGCAGGACGTCCGGGCTTTGCTCACCCAATCCGTGTCTTGCGTGGTGTCGAACTTGCGCCAGTAGGCCTGCCCTAGTGCGGCGTAGGCGAGCGTGTAATTGGTGTCGACCTTGAGCGCTGACCGAAAAGAATCGATCGCCTTGTCGACATTTTCGGTCTTTTCATAGTTCTGGAGGTATCCAAGCCCCTTGAGATAGTCCTGAAACGCGCCGGCTGCTTGCGTACCGTGTGATTCCACCTTCTGCCGCTCGGCGGCCCGAACGTGCAGCCCCAGCATCGAAGCAGTTCCCTCAACCACCTGGTCCTCAATGCCAAAAGGATTCGACGCCGGGAGCGTGAGCGTGTCAGCACTGACCTGGAAACCCGACGATGGATTAATCAGCGCATAAGAGATGCGAAAAAGGTTATCTGCCCGTTCGAGGCTCCCGGTCAACACCAGGTTCACGCCAAACGCCTTCTTTGCATCACTCGGCGTTTCGACGCGCCGTGCGGACAATTCCCGCACCGGGACCACCTGGACCGAACGTCCGGAGGAAAGCTGCGTGAGTTTCGCAGACAGGATTTCAGCAAGGCCACGGCTGAAGGCGTTGTCGCTCGCGTCGCCGCCAATCACAGTGAAAGGCAGCACGGCCAGTTTCTTCTGTTTGGGCAATGCGTTGGGTGTGGACGACGAGCTTGTGATTTGCTGTCGAAGGGCAGGAATAAAAATAAAGAGCAGCAACGCCAGAAAGGCCAGGGCGAATCCGGCCATGAGGGCGAGCTTGACTTTCGGGCGTGGCGGCGCCGTGACGGGCTGGACCTTTCTGGAAGCCGACAGCGGAAGCCTTAAAGCGCTGTCGGGTGGACCCAGGTCCATCATCAGTTCCCGGGCGGACTGATAGCGGTTTGCCGGGTCCTTTTCCATCGCTTTCAGGATGATGGCTTCAAGCTCCTCCGGAACCTCCGGGTTCAGTTCGGACGGACGTTGAGGCGACCGGGTCAAGATGGAAGAGATCAACTGGTTGGTTTGGGTTTCGCGAAATGGACGCTGCCCCGTCGCCATCTCATAAACGAGTTCCCCGAAAGCGTAGAGGTCCGTGCGCGCGTCCACAGGTTCTCCACGCAACTGCTCCGGCGCCATGTAAGGAACAGTTCCCATGACCGCCCCGGCCTGGGTCATGAACAGGCTTTCTTCGGTTGGCGCATCCGGCTCGACCTGCCGGACCAGCTTTGCCAGGCCGAAATCCAGGATCTTGACCCGTCCCTTCGCCGTCACCATCACATTGGCCGGTTTCAGGTCACGGTGGACGATGTTGTGCTCATGGGCCTCTTCGAGCGCCTCGGCAAGCTGGCGGGCATTGGACATGACCTCTTCCATCGCCAGCGGCCCCTGCTTCAGCTTTTCAGCAAGCGTCTTCCCCTCCACCAGTTCCATGGCGATGAAGAGCCGATCCTCGTGCTCGCCGATTTCATAAATGGTGCAGATATTGGGATGATTCAGAGCGGAAGCGGACCACGCCTCGCGGCGAAAACGCTCAAGCTTTTGTGGGTCTTGCAGGAACTCTTCAGGCAGGAACTTCAGCGCGGCGTCGCGGCCGAGCGCTGTATCGCGGGCCCGGTAAACTTCCCCCATGCCGCCCCGGCCCAGCTTCGTGATCAGGCGATAGTGCGAAACCGTTGTCCCGAGCTCCAGCGCTGATGGGGATGAGCCCGGCAAGAGGCCGTCCGCTGCCAAGGACCGCGCTGCAACCTCGATGGCAGGCGATCCGATAAACTCCCCGGCCTCCGCGTCGCTTGCAAGCAGCGACTCCACTTCCTTTTGCAGCCTCTCGTCCCCGGCACAGACTTTGGCCAGGTAAGCACCGCGCTCGCCTGCATCGAGCTCCAGCGCTGCGTGATATAGCTGCTCAATTTGCAACCAGCGTTCAGGCTCCATTGCCTTGGTCCACGCTCAGTTCCCTGTAGAGCCATGCCCGAGCCAGCTTCCAATCCCGCATCACAGTTTCCGGAGAGATGCTGAGAGCCTCTGCAGTTTCCTCCACGCTCAAGCCGCCAAAAAACCGCATTTCGATCACC
>JAJYJL010000156.1 GCA_021789565.1 Acidobacteriota bacterium | reverse complement strand
TTCCGATCTTTTGAAAGCGACAAACCTGATCATTTCCTGGATCTTGTGATGGAATTGCGAAACGCCGAGGCCAGCAACTTTACCTTGCGCGACACTCCTATATTTACATGTATCCATCGCGAACTGCCCGAAGTGCTGAATACCCTCGGCGGCTGACCGGGAATATCAGAGAGACCCGTGGAGAATTAGATGGACGTTGGATTCATCGGTTTGGGCAGCATGGGATTGCCGATGGCGCGTAATCTTCTGAAAGCAGGCCACAAAGTAACTGTGTATAATCGCACCCGCGAGCGCGCCGAAAGCCTGCGCGGCGAGGGTGCGATCGTTGCAGACCAAATTGCAGAAACTTGCGGCGGAGATGTTCTGATTACCATGCTGGCCGATGATGGGGCGGTGCGCGATATTGTCTTCGGCGAGCAACTGATTTCCAGCCTCGCTCCGAACACTGTGCATGTTTCGTCAAGCACGATCAGCGTCGCACTTGCCCAGGAACTAAGAAGGGCCCATGCGGAAGCCGGAAAACAATTTGTATCCGCGCCGGTGTTCGGCCGCCCGGATGCAGCAGTGGCAGCAGAATTGGCGGTTGTCGCCGCGGGGCCAACCGTAGTGATTGAGCGCTGCCAGCCGGTCTTCGACGCCGTAGGGCATCGGACGTTCGTCGTCGGAGATGAGCCGTACCTTGCCAACGTCGTCAAGCTGAGCGGGAATTTCCTCATCTTATCCGTAATTGAATCTTTAGGTGAGGCTTTTGCCCTGCTTCGCAAGTCAGGAGTTGAGCCCGAGCGTTTTCTTGAGGTGATGACGAGCACTTTGTTTGCGGCGCCGGTTTACAAGACCTATGGCAACCTGATTGTAAAGGAACAGTTCCTGCCAGCTAGCTTCAAGCTTCCGCTGGGACTGAAGGACGCCGGCCTGGTGCTGGCTGCCGCAGCAGATGCGCGGGCGCCCATGCCGATTGCGAGTCTTGTTCACGACCATATTCTTGCCGCAATCGCGCGCAACGGCGAAGAGCTTGACTGGTCCTCTTTTTCAATGATCGCAGCCGAAAACGCTGGCCTGAAGTAGAACCCGTACATATAATCAATCTCCAAATCCACTGTCCGCAGCCGGGAGAAACATATGAAATCCGCTGCCTCCAGAAAAACAAAGTCTGCGAAAAAACACCCTTCCTCGAAAAGGAGTGTCGGCAATAGGTCACCCCAGCGGTTGAAAAAAATCTTCTCAGGGCTTGATCAGCTTTTCCCGAACGCCGAGTGCGCACTGGCACACACAGATGCCTTTCAGCTCCTTGTCGCGACCATCCTCTCGGCACAATGTACCGACGAGCGCGTCAACAAGGTGACACCAGCGCTTTTTGCCAAATATCCAGGTCCTCGTGACTTTGCCCGATTGGACCAGAAAGTGCTTGAAGGGGACATCCGGTCAACCGGATTTTTCCGTAACAAGGCAAGGAACATCATTGGCGCCGCTGAGAAGATCGTCAAGGACTTTGGAGGCAAAGTACCCCAAAGCATGGAGGAGATGCTGACGCTGCCCGGCGTGGCTCGAAAAACTGCAAATGTCGTTCTGGGAACGGCCTTTAGAATTCCCGCCGGAGTTGTGGTCGATACGCACGTATTCAGAATCTCGCACCGGCTGAAACTCTCCAACGGTAAGACCCCCGAAAATGTGGAACAAGACCTTATAGAAGTCGTTCCAAAAGACCGATGGATCCTGTTCAGCCATCAAGTCATCTGGTTCGGCCGCAGGATCTGCCAGGCGCGCAAGCCTTTATGCCTGGATTGCCCGCTTGAATCCATTTGCGATGCCCCGGACAAGACCATCTAGGTGTCATTTATTCACCTGCCCCCCTTGCAGTCGTGCTAAGGATATTATTCAAGTTGGTCTTGTCCTCTGTCGGTAAACTTTAAGGCTGCCAGTGTATTCGGAAATTCCTGGAAACTGGTGGGCGACAGCGGAGAATCAGGCACGCGCATTGTCTTGTCCAATTCAGTGCTTGCGACTCCTGAAATCCTCTCACGCCGCCTGTTAGGGCTGTAATGGGCTTGAAACAGATCTTCCGGAATAAATAAAACCCTTCAAGGAGGGCGTTATGCGTGGACAGAATTCAGGCATCACAATGCGGGGGCTGCTTATCTTCATCGGGGCTTCTCTCCTCTCATCGTGGCATTTAGGACTTTCTCATGGCGCAGAAGTCAAACCGCCGCCGCTCCGAGGAAAGGTTGGAGAAAAAGGCTCCCGATTTTGCTCTGCCGGGTACGGACGGCAAGAATGTCCGATTGTCAGGCTTCAGGGGGAGTAACGTCGCGATCGATTTTTACCGGGGATATTGGCAACCATACCGCATGGCCGAAATCGGCAAGTTCGTCAAAGGCCACGAGGGACTTTGGGCCCTCGATGTACAGGTGCTCGCCGTCAGCCTCCACGCCGTCGACAAGTCGGGCGAGACAGAAGCCAAATTAAGAGCTCCCTTACCGATACTGCCCGACTCTCATGACAAACTCATGGACATGTACGGAGCCCGTTCGCCCATGTATAAAGGCCGGAACGGTGCGGCCATCAACACGCCAACCTTCGTCCTGATTGACAGGACAGGTACCATCCGGTGGCTGCACCGGGCCGCGGATTACAGGCTCCGGACGCCTATTTCTGAAGGCTTAAAAGAGATTCGCAAACTGAAGTCGCGCAGCAGAGCCAGCAGGTCATATATAACAGGTGCCTGCCGGCGATTCGAACCGTCTTACGTGACAATATCTTCTCCCCCGTCCACTCGTATAACGTTGCCGGTCATCCAGTGAGTGCGATCATCCATCAGCACTGCAACCGCCTGAGCAATATCCTCCGGAGTAGTCAAACGCCCTCCGGGGTTCCGGAGTTTGGCAAATTCAGCCAGCTTATCGATGCCGGGAATTTTGCTTGATCCCGCCGTCACGGTTACGCCCGCCTGAATGGCGTTGGCAGTGATGCCCTGAGGCATCAGCTCATACGCAAGCTGCCGGATGTGTGATTCCATCACGGCCTTGGCTGCGGAAACCGCTCCATAATTCGGGATGACACTATGGCCGCCGGCACTGGTCAAGCCATAGATGCGCCCTCCGGAGCGCATCATCTTCCGCCGCACCAGTTCCTGGACCCAATAGACAAGATTGTTACCCATCACGTCCACGGTCATTTCCATCTGGGCCTGCGTCAGCTGGTCCCTGGAGTCCTCCGTGACATAAGGCAACAACGATCCGAAAGCCACAGAATGCACAAAGACTTTCACGCAATGGTCTCCGCCGCGCTGGGCCCAGTGTTCCTGCATTTTATCGAGAGCGTTCGCCCGCTTGTCGGCGTCAGCGGCATTCATATTGAAGAACGCAGAGTCATGGCCCGCAGCCTTGATGTTTTCGACGATCCCGTTGATACGGTCCTGTGCCGAACGCCGGTCAAAGTGAACTCCAAAAATATCCAGACCTGATCGCGCCAGTTCAAGGCTCAGCGCCTCTCCAAAGCCGCTCGATGATCCGATAATCAGCGCCCAACGTCCGGGCCCAGCCTTTGTCGCCATATTCTACGATTCCTCCGCTCAATCAGCCTGTTCTTGTCACTGCTTCTGCGCAACTTCCTTTTCAACTACCGCAGAAATGCCGCTGTAAGCGTCCTGCAGCAACCGTTCAGCCGCGATGTTCATCGCATCAACAGCAGCTTGTACGTTGTTCCTTTCAATCGGGGCTGTCTGCCTCAGCCGCGCCGACCACACAACCTTGTTCTGGTGCGTTTGCAGCAAGTCCAGTTTCAAACTGAGCTGGGCCGCTCCCGACTTGCCCTGGCCGCTCTTTTCATATTTCATTTCGCCAAGATCAAGCACCCTGCCGCGCAAAGTGTAATCAGCCATGACGGGCGCGGGAAATGCATAAACCTGTTGAAATAATTCCGTTCCCGCAAAAAACTTTATCGCAACCTCACTCAAAAGTTCGCCCGGGTCTGATGACCATCGGTGATACTCATGAAAGTTCAGCTCAGTGGGCGAAATGTAATAAATGATCCGGTTGTCAAGCAGCAGGTCTGAAGAGTCAAAATGCTCGACCTGCAAGGTGAGGTGTGTCTTGAGGCTCAGCGCCCCTGGCGGAGGCGGGGTGCGCAGCGTGTAGTAACGCGTTTTCGGCGTCGACGCGCAGGCTGTACACAGCAGAATTCCTATCAACACCAAGCCGCCCGTTTTGGCGCTACGTACCCAGCCCTTCGATTGTAATGCGACGGTTTTCACCTTCCATCAGCTCCATGCGGATTCTGACTTGCACATCCAGATCCTGATCTACCAGCTTTTCTCCCCATTCTACGATGACCGTGGCCTCCTGCTCCAGCAAATCCTCGAGCCCCAGGGTGGCCTGTTCGCGAGCGCCCTCAATCCTGTAGAGATCAGCATGATAAACTTTGGGGTCCGTCCCGTATTCGTGCAACAGCGTGAAAGAAGGGCTTGTGACCTCTTCCGGCCGCGCGACCCCAAGTCCCGAAACAATTCCTTTGACGAGGGTGGTTTTTCCACTGCCGAGTTCACCTTCCAGAATCACCCAGCAGGGTCGAGGTAATTTTCCGGCAATCTTTCCACCTAATTCAATCGTCTCTTCCGGCGAATGCGTGATGAATTCCAACCGATTTTTCCGGTCGGCCAAGGGCCTCTCCTCAACCGCCCGATCGTCAGGTCCCATAAGAAAATCAGCAGTACAGTTGTCGTTTGATTTCCTGATACGCCCTGGGCAAAGCTTCGAGAATGTCCCCGGCAATCATGGAAGCCTCGCCAATCTCGCGCGCGGCAATGTCGCCCGCCAGCCCGTGCAGATAAACAGCAGCCGCGGTCACTTCCGTAGCCGAACGGTCAGGATACTGGGCCAGCAAGGCCGCAGTAATACCGGTCAGGACGTCACCTGACCCACCGGTCGCCATACCAGGATTGCCGGTCGGGTTAACCCACACTTGCCCCTCCGGCGAAGCAGTCAGCGTCCGGAAACCCTTCAGCACAAGCTGAACGCCATGTGTTTGGGCAAACTCGCGCGCCACTTCCAGGCGATGAGCCACAACCTCCGAAGTTTCTTGACCTGTAAGCCGCCCCATTTCGCCCGGATGAGGTGTCAGCACGCGAACTCGCTCCCCTACGCGGAGAGCCCGAATCCACGCGGGAAACGCATTCAGTCCGTCGGCATCAAGCACAACCGGTATATCGTACCTGTTGACAGCTTCCCGCACCAATTCCATTGTTTCAGGATTGCGTCCTATGCCCGGGCCAACAGCCAGCACCGACTTCCCTTCCACCAACCGGTCAAGAAGGCCATCCTTGAGGGCCTGCAGCGAAATCGTCCCGGAACCGGTCTCAGGCAATGGTTCGGTCATGATTTCCATGCTCAGCGACGCGATAACTGGCAATGCGCTTCGCGGGGTGGCCACAGTAGCCAATCCCGTACCTGAACGCAGCGCCGCTTTGGCGGCCATCGCGGCGGCGCCTGTTTTTCCAACCGATCCTCCGAGGACGAGCACATGACCGTAATCACCTTTGTGGCCTTCAAGTTTGCGCGGCCGGACAAGCCACTCCAGATCGTGAGGCTGAAGAATATTGAGAAAGAAATCCGAATTATTCTCCAGTGCTTCTGGCGGAGTGCCGATGGCCCTCACTACCCATTCTCCCACCTTCTCACAAGCAGGAGGAAATACGTGAGCAACCTTGGGAGCTGTGAAGGTAACTGACGCGTCGGCGCGGACGCATTCCCCGATCAGATCACCGCTGTCAGCCGCAACTCCAGTCGGCAGGTCCACCGCAACAACCCTGGCCTTGGGGAATACGACTGGAACGTCCCTGACGACCTCCAGAAGAAATCCGCCCAACGGTTTCGAAAGTCCCGTTCCCAGAATCGCGTCGATCACCAGCGACACACTTCCCAGCTTGCTTCTGACCTCCTGCCAGGAATCGTGATCGGGAACCGTCTGGGGCGAGCCACTCTGGGCGAGCCGCTTGTAATTGACCTCGGCATCGCCGCTCAGGCGCTCCGGGTCGGTCAGCAATAGTACGCGCGGCTGCACTCCCAGTTCGCGAAGCATGCGCGCCACCACCATGCCGTCGCCACCGTTATTCCCCCGGCCGCACAGGATTGCGATTTCCTGCGACTCAAGCGGAGAAAATCGCTGATGCAGAAACTTCACCACGCTGCGTCCGGCATTTTCCATCAGCGTCAGGCTGGGCACACCGTATCGCTCTGTCGTGGCTCGGTCGACATCCTGCATCTGGGCAGCGGTAAGAATTTTCATCCCTTGACGCCTGCCTGTAATTCCAGTTGCTTTAAGTTTTCCGTATTACCCATAACGATGAGATAGTCGCCCGAGTTGATCGTCTGGGTCGGCTCTGGATTGAAGTCCAATTGCCCGTCCTGGTGGCGAATTGCCAGCACGAGCAGGCCAAACTGGTTACGAATATTGGCTTCCTCGAGGTTCTTCTCGGCCAGCATGGAAGGATTTCCCACCTGAACTTCTTCAATTTCCAGGTTGGTCTCACTGAGGGAAGAAAGCGCCATGTCGATAAAACGCTGAACATAAGGGCTGGTCAGGGTGCGCGCGATGCGCTGGCCCGCGTAACTGTATGGCGAAACTACTGTGGTCGCGCCGGCTCTGAGGAGCTTCGATTCTGCATCTTCCTCACTGGCGCGAGCGACAATAGGAATATTCGGCGCAATTCCGCGTGCCGTAAGAGCGATGTAGACGTTTTGCGCATCAGAAGTAACGGCGCTTGCCAGTGCCCGGGCAGTCTCAATATGGGCCTTGCGCAAGACGGCCTCGCTCGCGGCGTCACCTATAATGACGGGGAAACCGCGCTCCTGCGCCCAGACGGCCCTTGCGGGGTCTCGTTCAATGATGACAAGAGGAAATTTTCGGGCGGCGATTTCCGCTGCGACCCGGCGGCCCACACGGCCCACGCCGCAGATGATGTAATGATTTTTCAGGGTTGAAAGTTCTTTTTCCATGCGGCGCCGTCCGAAGAACGAACCCAACTCGAATTCTACCACCGCCTTTGTGAGCGTTCCAATTGCGAAGCCCACCGTTACTACGCCCAGCAAAATCAGGATGACGTTGAAGACTTCGCCGCGGCCGCTCAGCTCATTTTCCGGCCCCGCACCGATAGTTGAGACCGTCATGAGCGTTGTGTAAAGGGATTTGAACCAGCTCCACCCCTGGACGACGTGAAAACCTGCCGTCCCAACCGCAATCAGTGCGATCAGAAGGGCAAAGATCACGCCAGCGGTTCGAATGCCTTTCACGACGTTATTCCTCCCAGGACCGCACGGGAAACCGATCTGGCATCTCCCAAGGCTTCGCTCGAACGTACAGGCTGCAGTGCAGCCGGCACGATTAGCCGATGCCGTCAAAGATCGGCCGGGCCCGTTATCCGCTCTAACGGAAGAACCATCAACCAGCGGGGCAGCAGCTGCAATTCAGTTTACTGGACATCCGGTAAGCCGACAACGGAGGAACAGTATTCAGGCCACTGATGCCCGGGCCACGATCAGCGTCATATCATCCTGCGGCTCGCCGCCACCGGTCCAGTCTTCCACGCTCCGGTAAATTTCATCGACCAGTACAGGGAGCGGATTGCCTCTTGCGCGCTGGACAACCTCAATCAGGCGGCGTTCGCCAAACTGGTCTTCAAAACTGTTTTCGCTCTCGGTGAAACCATCAGTGAAAGCAATCAGCGTATCTCCCGGCTCCAGCACGATCTTTGCTTCGCCGTAGGACACCGGCGAGATCAACCCCAGCGGCGTTCCTCCGGCATCCAGCCGGACGATTCCGCTGTTCCGGAAAAGAACAGGAGCAGGATGGCCCGCGTTCGTATAGACAAGCTGCCGCGTGTCTGAATCATAAAGGGCATAAAAACAGGTCGCATATTTCTCTTCGGGGGTGTTCTCAAACATCTGCTGGTTTAACACACCAAACAATTCTGCCGTTGAGAAACTTTTGGAGTCAGGGTCCTCGTTTGGTGAATCCATGTAAAGTCGAGTCCGTATCAGTGACTGGATGGCCGCCATGATCAATGCTGCGGAAACTCCTTTGCCGCTCACGTCACCTAGCACCATCCCTACGCTGTCTTTGCCCACCGGCAGGAAATCGTAATAATCGCCGCTGACTCCCCGTGCAGGCCTGCAGATCCCGTAAAGTTCCAGGCCAGGCACCTTTGGAGCTCCTGTCGGGAATAATTGCTCCTGGACTTCACGCGCGATCTGGAGGTCGTGCTCCAGGCGGGTCTTTTCCTCCGACTCGCGCAGAAGGCGCCGGAGCGACGCGGTCATCTTGTCAAACGCCTCGCCCAGTGAGCTAAGCTGGTCCTGCGCGGGAATGCTGATCCGGTGAGAAAGGTCGCCCGCCTGGACGCGCTCGGTTGCCTGATACAACTTGTCAACTGTTCCTGTAATCGTTCGTGTCAGGCGGATACCCGCAATCAGTGACAGCAATTCGATCACAAGAAAAACAGCCGCTATCACCAGGAATAAAGTGATATAAACTCGCGAATACCGTCCCAGCGTAGCCAACAAATGATGAGTGAGAACTGACAATCGGGAAGTTACGTAGACAAAGACCGGCTGGGAAAGATACTCCTTTTGTGTGCCGCCCCAGCGAATAACGTTCAAAGCAGATGTTCCAAAGACGTCGGTGTCCACGAAGTTAGCTGCCGGCGGAAGAGACAGGGATTGCGAACGTGCAATGACCTTTTCCGGAGAATTTCTTCCTGCCGGTATCGGCAGGCTCCCCGTAACGGACTGGATCGGAACATTGCTTCCGATAGCCGTCTCGATCACTCCAACCGGCCCGATGCCACGTCCAAAAAGGTCTAACAATTCCGGGCTGAATGGTTCCGACAAGACCATTGTGACGGGTCCGGCGGGTGTGCTGCCCTGGTCGGCAGCCCGCAGGAACAGTCTGCCGCCGTCAGAAACAATGCCCGAGAATTCCTCCGTCTTGAACCACCCGGGTATTGCTGGCAACTTGGAGATCGGATTGCCGTTCAAATAAAATGCGCGATCCTGCGTTCCCACCCAGAGGGCAATCTCAAGGTTTGGATAGCTTGCCGCGTGCTGGGAAAGTTGCCGCACGTAGAACTGCTGTAACTGGTCCAGCAACTTGTCTGGAGTTCTGTCCGGGCTCACATAGGCTTCGTGTGCCACAATGCGGTTCAACTGCTGCATCTTCTCAACCTGGTCGTTGACGTTCAACGCCACCAGAAATGCGGCAAATTGGCCGTTGCCGATTAATGCGCCCAGCCCCACCAGGAGCAGTATCAGGACGATAGGAACAAAAGCAATGAAAATGTAGGTGACAATCAACCTTCGGCGAAGGTGCCACAGGATGTGATGCTTGAAGGTCCCGATCAGGCGGCCGAGATAATATCCGCCGGCAACTACCAGACCAACCGCAAAAACAACCCACAGCAGGTCTGGGGCGCCACCTGAGATAAGACCTTCGACCCATAAGGCCACACCAAAGGCAATCAGCCATGCGGTAAAACGCGCCATCGGCCGCGAGCGGTATTCCTGAAAAAGTAAGTTAATGATTGAGGGAAGCATTCACCCTCCCAGGCAAATCAGGTGAGGGAAGAAGGAATTTCCGTTTTGACACAGAAATAACGGCAGGGCCGCAGTGAAACGGCGACCGTTGCGGGATTGCGCTGATCAAGCCAGCCTCCTCAAATCACTCTTCCGTCTTCGTTACGGAAGTTGCCGAAGACTGCGCATTCGCCCGTCGCAGGAGACTGTGGTGGCGGCTGTATCCGAAATAGATGACAAACCCGATGGCCATCCAGACGAAAAGGCGAATCCAGGTGTCTACAGGCAGGCCCACCATCTGCGCCAGGCAAATGATCATACCCATCGGCGCCACAAACCACACCACGGGTGTTCGAAATGGGCGCCTGATATCAGGACGCATCTTGCGCATCGCCCAGACCGACCCGCAAACGATAACGAATGCCAGCAAAGTTCCGATGCTGACCAGCTCGCCCACAACCCGCAGTGGAATCAACCCTCCTCCGAGTGCCACAAAAATTCCCACCAGCGCTGTGCTCTTGTAGGGGGTACGAAAGCGCGGGTGCACCCTGCCGAAGGTCTTGGGCAGAAGGCCATCAAACGCCATGGTATAAAAAACCCGCGTCTGACCCAGCATCATCACCAGGATGACGGCCGTTGTTCCCAGGATGGCTCCCACTTTGACAAGCGGCGAGAGCCAGTGCGCCGGCGTAGCATCAACAGCCACTGCCAAAGGATCCGGAACGTTCAAGAGTTGGAAATGAATGACTCCAGTCATTACGATCACTACGCCAAGGTAGAGGATAGTGGAAATTCCCAGCGAGCCCAGGATTC
>JAJYJL010000155.1 GCA_021789565.1 Acidobacteriota bacterium | reverse complement strand
TCCGGGCGGGGGCGGCTGCGGTGGCTGCCGGCGGGGAACTGGTTTCAAACAAGGCGCTCCGGGAGGGCAAGACGGAAGTTATCACAGCGAATGCCCGCAAATTTCTGGAAGCCGTCCGTTCAGCCAGAGCGGATCTGAAAAAGTAAACCGGCGGAGACTCCAGGGTGGCAGGCACGCCGAAGCGGACAGGAAAAAATGGAGCCACAGTGGACGTCAGGCGGGGGACAGCGAGTGCAGGAACAGCGTCATATAGCGTTCGAGTGAGTTGGTAATCAGCAGTTGCTCGCGCACGTGCTCGTGGCCAAGCCGGCCCAGGTGCGCCGCCCGCTGGTTGCAGATGCGGGTAAGGTAGGAAGCCGTGGCAAACTGGAAAGGCTGCCGGGCGTTCGTCAAGTGAGCGACTCCTCCAGCTTCTTAAGAAATTTCAGGACTTCAGCCGGGCCACGCAGGAAAAAGTTAGCCCTTGTTTCCCGGAATTTGCCGACCCGAATTGTGACACCCTTTCGCAGCAAAGCAAAAGCTGTTTCATCCGTCGTATCGTCCCCGGCGTAGACCGCCAGCTTGCGGCCCGGAATCTGCTGGAGCAAGTCCTTCGCCGCCAGACCCTTGCTGCCCATATCCTTCGGATAGATTTCCCAGATCTTTTTGCCTGCCAATAATTTGTAACCCGGCCCCAGGCGGGCCAGAACTTCCTGGACGAGAGCGTGGGCCTTCCTAAAGGCTGGCTTGCCTGCGTTACGGTAGTGGATTCCGAAGCAGATTCCCTTGTCTTCCACCCGGATTCCCGGGATATCGCGGACCTGCTGCATGGCCCACTCCATTGTATTTCGAAGCTTGCGCGTGCCCGGCAGATTTGGCGGCTGCCCATTGCTGCGTTGCCAGCCATGCAATCCGAAATAGATGGCGCCTTCCACGCGCGCCCTTTGCTGCAGGTCGGCGAGTTGCCGCCCGCTGATGAAGCAGAGCGTAATATCCCTGCGACCGGCCAGTTTGCGCAGTACGCGCCGCGCTGGCGCTCCTAGAAAAACTTCTATAGGGTTCCGTCGCAGCCGCACCAACGTGCCGTCAAAATCAAGAAATACGACAATGTGCCGCGCTTTGCGGATGCGCGTATCCACTTTTGTCCAGCAGTCAAACAGGTATTGCGGCTTCAGGTCCTCAGAGAACTGGCGAGGTTTGGGTAAACTTTTCGAGGATTTTGAAACGGGTGAACGGCGGCGCGACGATCGGATTCGGTTCATAGCAACGCGTTGAAACGAGCAATACAGACGGAAAGTCTTGCAAGCCTTTCAATGGAAGAAGCGCAATTCCTGTTATCGGACGTTTAACGGTTCCGGCCTGTCGAGCCGGACTTCTGAAAGTTCGCGGACCAGGCTGGCCCCCCAGCGATAGATGTTGTGCTCGCGGACAACGCGGCGCATGCGCTGCATCCGGAGCCTCTTCTCCTCCGTATCCATCGACAGAGCAAAGCGGATGGCTTCTGCCAGTTGCTCAGTGTCATAGGGATTAACAATCAGCGCGTCGCGCAGTTCGCGGCATGCCCCGGCGAAGCGGCTCAGGATCAGAACGCCCTGGCCGTCGTTGCGGGCTGCGACAAACTCCTTGGCCACCAGGTTCATTCCATCGTGGAGCGACGTCACCATGCAAAGATCGGCAGCCTTGTAGTAACGCATGATCTCCTGGTGGCTGTGATGCCTCTTGAGCAGGATAATCGGTTTCCAGGCGCCCTTCTGGAACCGGTTGTTAATGCGCTGGGCTTCCGATTCAATCTCTTTCGCCAGGTTACGGTACTGCTGGATGTCCGTCCGGCTTGGGGCGCCGATCTGGACGAAACTGAACTTGGTCAGGTAGGCGGGATATTTCTCGATGAACCGTTCGATGCCTCTGAAGCGTTCCACGATTCCCTTGGTATAATCCATTCGGTCGACGCCTATGCCCATCAGGGTGCCTTCCGCCCCGAGCTCCTTGAATATATCTTCGGCCGCGGGCGGGCTGGCGATGGCTGATGCACGCGCCGTTTCGGTATCAAACACGACGCTGACGGGAAACGGCCGCACAAGGGTGAAATGTCCCCTGCGGTTGACTGCAAATCGGTCCCATTCAATGCGGCACTCGAGGGCCCGGTCGACTGTTTCGAGGAAATTATTGCAGTGGTTTTGAATATGGAAACCAGCGATGTCGGCGCCCAGCAGCCCGTCCAGCAGTTCACGTTGCCAGGGGCAGATGCCAAAGGCTTCGGCGTTGGGCCAGGGGATGTGCCAGAAGATGGCGACGCGGGCATCCGGCCGTTTCTCCTTCACCATCCGGGGCAGCAAGGCGAAATGATAGTCGTGGATGAGAACGGCGGGTTCCTGTGTGCCTTCCATCTCTTCCAGCACGGCTTTGGCAAATTTCTGGTTTACCGCCTTGTATTGTTTCCAATCCACCTCGCGAAAGGTCGGGCGTGTATGCGCAATGTGGCAGAGGGGCCAGAGGCCTTCATTGGCAAAGCCGAGATAGAAGCCCTTTTCTTCCTGCTTACTCAGCCAGACCCTTCGCAGGGTGTAATGCGGGTCATCGGGAGGCACGCGCAGGCGGTCATGATCGTCGACGGTTTCCCGATCTGCATTTCCAGCCCCGCTTGCTACCCAGGTCCCGTCGCAGGCCCGCAAGATGGGCTCCAGAGAAGTGACCAGACCGCTGGCTGGAACCAGGCATTCGATTCCGCCGTTCTGGCGCACGTGCATGTAGGGCTCCCGGTTGGATACCGCAAAAATCGGCTTGTCGCGAAAGCGATTCCGCACGTGCACGCGCAGGCGTTCCGCCGTCCAGATGGCTTCGCCCACTTCACGCAGGCGGGCTTCTTCTTCGGCGGCTGTTCGCGCGACTTCCAGTGTCTTGGCCAGTTGCGTGACTTCATGCGCGATGGGTTGGAAGATTTCTTCTGCGGGCAGAGGGTTCGATCGGAGGCCTTTGCCGGTCCTCAGGGCCCGCAGCCACTGCGCTGTTTTGGTGACGGGCTCCAGGATGCTGATGCGGATAATCAGCAGGCAGATGAAGGCGATGAGGAGCGTTTCCACTAGCAGGCGCAGGAACGTATCCCGCCAAAGGCGGAACGACTGTGCCTCAATGAAGGTGGAGTTGTGGTAGAGGGCCAGCACCCCTTCCAGGCCATTTTGCCCATGGATGGGCAAGGCATAGACCTCCATGGGTACGCCACTCAGATTAAAGAACTGGCTGACTCCCTTGTCCCGAAAAATTGCCTGACGGACGGCAGAAGGAGCGACATCCAGCTGAGTTTCCAGCGTGCTGGCAACCGCGATCTTCTTTGCATTCTTGTCGTAGACTGCAACCCCATCGAGGGCTTCCCGGTTTTCGAAGCGGTCCAGAAGCTGTTGTAACTGTTCCCCGGACTGGTTTTGAAGCAGGGGTTCCACATTGTCGACCATGCTCTCTGCCAGAATCTCCGCACGCTTTTCAAGATCGCTTCGAAGAGCATTTTTCTGCGAGCGAACCTGGAAAAAGGCGAAAATAAACGCAACCAGCGTAATGCTGATGGTCAAAGAAATAATGAGCCTGTGTCGAATTCGCATATTGTAAATTTGCAACAACCTTCTGTGATTGCTTCACAGAAGGGTACTTAGCGGCTCATAGCCAGGCAATTAACAGTCTTGCCCAGCTAAAACCATTGACCAGAAATAGTTCGTGGTTTCTTATTATAAGGCATGAAGGGGGTGAACGGTGGATTTTAAGGATCGAATAGCTATTATCACAGGTGGAACGGGTGCTCTGGGGCGTGCGGTTACAATGGATCTGCTTAAGAATGGCGCGTCTGTTGCCGTCCCATATCTTGGCGAAAAGGGCTGGGAATCTCTACAAGCGGCTGCCGGTGATCTCGCGGATCGGCTGATGGGCGGGCCGGTGAACCTGAAGAGTTCGACGGACGTGGACCACTTTGTTTCCAGCGTTTCTGAACGTCACGGCCGCGTGGATTTTCTGGTCTGTGTAGCCGGAAGCTTTGCCGCAGGCAAAAGTTTTGAGAGCGACGACCCGCAATGGGCCCAAATGCTGGACCTGAACCTCATGAGCGTAATCCGGACGCTTCGGCCGGTAGTTCCTATGATGGTCCGCCAGAACTTTGGGCGCATTATTACGGTTTCGAGCGGGGCCATCCTGAAAGGCGGGGGCGCCGGGATTGCACCCTACGCTGTCTCCAAGGGAGCCGTGCTGCAACTCACTGAAATTCTTGCCCAGGAACTTGCGAAGCATGACATTCACGCCCATTGCATTCTGCCCGGGACCATGGACACGGAGGCAAATCGCAAATCCATGCCCAAGGCAGACTTTTCGAAATGGGTTCGGACTGAAGACGTTGCAAAAGTTATCCATTTTCTGTTGAGTGACCAGTCGCGCGCTGTGCGGACGGTTGCGATTCCCGTGACTGGCTAGGCCCGCGGCAGGCAAGCCCCACGTAGCCGGATGCTCCAGGGTCGGAACCAAAGATATAACCGGATTCCCAGGAGAAAGATGAGGACTTTCCTTGCGATGCTGCACGCCTGCCAGCGTTCCTCGGCAGGGTGTTCGCTCGATCTGCAGCGGCGGTCTGCGATTTGCACCGTGTTGTCTTTGCCCACCACCTGTTCGGTCTGCACCAAAAATATCCGATCTAGATCCTGGCCATGCAGGGCCACAAAGGCATGACCCGGCTGCCGGGCCACGACCCCAAACTTCCGGTTCATCTCCGGAATGTATCGCTCCCGCAGAAACCGTTTCGATTCCTCCAGCGTTGTGATCCCGGCCAGACGCAGCATCTGGGGCAGCCGTCCCTGCCAGGTTCCAAACCGCCGCTCGCTCCGCCCCCGCGCCTGCAGCGAATAGGCCGGAATCATGCATATCTTTCCTGGTAGGGCCGCAACACTTCTTCCACCGTCTCCATCGGCACGCGCCTGGGACTCGGCCGGCCTCACCTCCGGTCGAACAGCCCCTCGTAGCCGTATTGCTGCCAGCGCCTGGTTCAGCGTGGACGCAGCGTTTGCGGCCTTTTTCCTGACGCCACTGTTCTTCATTATCCCGCCTCAGAGCCGGAAGGTTAGTCCGCAAACGTCCACAACTTACAGCAGCGTAACAGAGTAGGATTGCCGGGGCGCGCCTGCAGGAGCGGTTAGCCGGTTGCTGGCGTCAGGCCCGCTGAATTCTGCTTCCACGTAATATTCAAGCAGTGGCGAGTCGGCCCGGCCGGCCTCGATCTCTTTCATAAAGGTGCGCCGCCCCATCAACTGCATTGGAATAGACCGCCATTCCATGGAAGCAGCACGGCGCATGAACAGTTTGAGCCTGGGAACTGAGTTCCCCCCAGGCGCCACTGCAAAGATTCGCACCTTATCGCCCGGCGCCAAAGCGGAAGGGCGGGTGGGGACAAACAGGCGTGGAGCGGCCGAGGTATCTTTCCTTCGCACTTCCTCGAAAAGCTGTTCAACATCCGGCGGCAGTTCGCCCAGGAACTCTTTCATCGAGAGGCGCAGGCGGAACAGCGCCAGCCTTTCAAATTTGTTGTGCACGGAAGCCAGCGCGCCCTGCTCGTTCCTTTCGCTCACCATCCGCTGGTAGATCAGTACAGCCCCGCGCACCTGGGGCGCGAGTTTCTTCCATAGTGGGACACCCTGGTCCAAAACCTTTTGCCTTGCTTCCGCTGTTTTACCATCCTGCTTCAGGGCGTGCGCCTGCTGCAGAATCTTGTGGAGACCTGACGCCAGCACCCACGATTCCGAGTAGGGAACGAGAAATTCAACGTATCGCGTCAGGTAATCCAGCCGCTCGCGTTCCGCAGGGCTTGATGCTTTGTCTGTCAGTGCCCTGAGCTGCTGCGCCACCCTGGCCTGCGAAATTTTCACTTCTTCCGCCGGTTCGTAGCCGGCCCAGAACTCGAACGCCTCGCTATAGTCGCCCGAGTAAGCATGGATCTCGTGGTGACCGTTCACAATCTTTCCGGTATAGGAATTCAGGATCAGCCAGTCGCGATCCGTCCTTGTCAAAATGTCAGCCAGTTCCTTAGCGCGAGGACTTTCTGCCTGAGCGGCAGCGAACGACTGGAAAAATTGGGCGGGCTTCAGAGTCCGGTCCCACGAAGCCCTTGCCTGGAATCCAGCGTCGGCGTTCATCATGCGATTCCGCCAGTGGATGCCCAGCACGCCCTGGCATCCATATTTTTCGGCAAGGTCCAAATCTTCCGCTCCGCGATGCACGTGAAACTGCGGGAGCCACATTGCGGGGTCATCTTCCAGCCAGGGAATCGGCCATCGTTCGCGCTGGCCGAGCTTACCATATTCCTCGCTCACCGGATCCCAGCCCAGATTGTCATTGAGCGAAGTGAAAATAACGTCCCCTGGCAGATGCTGATGGAAATACGCAAAATGCCGGACTACCCCGCCCCAGCCCGATACAACCAGGCGCTTTTCAGGAGCATGCCTCTTGAGGAAATCGTAGGCCTGCCTGTAAGGCGTCACCGAGAGCGGAACGTTTTCCTTCTGGCTGGCCCAGTTCATCGCTTCGTCTTCCCACAGCCAGACATAATCGACGGTGGGATAGACTTCCAGCAGATGTCCCATCCGTGCCTCCAGGATGTCTTTTGCGGCCACCGATTCTGGATCGATGCGCGGGCCGGGCACCTTCGGATTCTTGCTGAGGTAATGAGATTCGGGCGGCGTTGCGCGATAGATCTCGTCGGGAATCTGGTAGGGTTCAAAGCCAACGCCGGTCCTGATGCCGAGCCTCTTCGCATAACGGAAGGCGTCGCCCCAAAGCTGCTGGGCGAACTTTGCATCCTCCCAGCAACTGGTGGCTCGCGTGGTGGCTTCGGACCCGAAGACCTCGCCGGCAAAGTAATCCGGCGCGCCCATGCCGTAGTTGGAAGTTCTCTCGGGAATGTATCCCCAGCGGTTGGTTGCCGTCGTATCGGTGTAACAGAGATGGCCGGCCCCGGCGTATTCAAATGAAAGAAAGGATTCAGTCCATTGCTTGGCGCCCGAATAAACATGAATGCCCAGGGTGTTGAACCGCATGCGCAGCATGGCTTCAAGGTAAGCCCGATGTTCCTCGCGGTTGTAGACCGTGATGCAATTGAGAAAGTCCGGCCAGGGCAGCAGCCCTCGCGTCCTGAAGCGGGGGTGCCCGCGCCACGGATGGCCTCCGACAGGGAAATTCAAACCCTGTGCAGGCTGCAAGGGATAAGTGTCACCATCCAAGCCGAAAAACGCTCCCTGGCGCTCAAGGAAATCGAACACGGCGTAGAGAACCGCCTGAGGCGACGCGCCTGTCAGATGGACCCCTGGGTCGTGGACCGGCCCCCAGGCGATTTCGTAGGCTTCTGCATCTTTGAAACTCTCTTTGTCCACCCTCAAGGTGAAGATGACGTCTTCGGCTCGCGGTTCTGCCCCTGAGCCAACTGCTTCAATAGGAGAGCGAGTTAGCCCCAGCTTTCGCAGGCCGCGAGCCAGTTCTTTGCTGGCAAGCCGTTCCTGAAAACCTGCGTCGGCAGGGGCCAGGATCCAGACTCTCCGGTTTGCGCCGACGGCCAGCTTCATGCTGAGCCGACCGTCATCAGCGATGATTGAGCTGTTTTCATTCCGGCTGGTAGTTCGAGCTGTGGCGCCCTCTGCGGGATGCAACGATCCGGCGCCGAGCAGAGCTGCGGACCCTTGCAGAAATTCGCGCCGGCCAATTCCTTTTCTCTGTTTCACGGTTGGCTCCTTGAAAGAAATGATTAACGGAGGGGAAAAACGCTGAGGACCTGGCGCGTACCTTCGAAGGCAACCCCCTCTCTTCACTCCCAGCCACTGTCAATGTCAACGGCAGCATCACGGCTCGCCAGCCACAACTCCTCAGCCGTAACTCGCGAGGTCATTGATCTTGGCAATCTTGTCTTTGCTCAGGCCGTTAAGATCGGACTCAGGGAGCCAGCCTTCGTTCAAAAGTATGGCAAACACATTGATCAGTCTGGAGTATCGGTAATCATATTTCCGGTTGGTTTGCTTACGTTGTTCAGTAAGATAGTCATGGATCCGCCATATCACCCTGATGGCGCGCTCGTCTCTGAGCATCTGCTGGACTCTTGCGCGGATGGCCTGGCATTCGCCGGCATAGGCTGCGTCGAAGGCTCTCCGTGCGATCTGCTTTTCCGACTTAGACCACGTGAATTCGTCAACCATCATATCCCTCTATTCCTTGTATTGCTTGGGACCGGATGAGATGCAGGGGCCGATAATCAAACCGAATGACGGGTACCGATGATAGCATGAACCCAGGCAGTCGTTTAGTTCCGTGCGGACCCTTGGGTGATGAACTGGTTGATATTGCGGTTGAGCACAGGCTCGGTTTTCGGGTTGACGTAGAGCATGTGTCCGCAGTCGTAATACTTTGTTGTGATGCGTTTCCAGGCATCTTTCGGAAGGTCGGTGTGACGCATCGTATATTCCGTGGCAAAGAAGGGAGTGGCCAGGTCGAAATAGCCGTTGTTGAACATGACTTCCATTCCGGGATCATCGTTCATGGCCCGGGCCAGCGCCGGGGCCACATTCAGGAACATGGAACCCTGTCCCAGAAGGTCCTCGACCGGTGGGCTGTATTTCCAGTCCCAGGCTCCATTTACCTTATAGCTGAGCTGGATGTAATGTTGCTGGCTGTGATCATTCAGCCGGCGATCGAGGTAATCGTTGAAGCTGGCGGTGAGTGCGCCCATCATGGCGCTGGCGGAAGCGTCCGTGCTGGTTGTGCCGCCGACGGGCAGCAGCGGCTGGAGCTGGTCAATGGTGTAGCGTGAATCGTAACGGCCGGTTGACTTATCCTCTTTTCCAAGCAATTTCCGCTCGAATACAGGAGCGGAGATACGGAGGTTGGTTTTCAGCCAGAGGGATGCCGGCAGGCCCGTGAACCCGGCAAGCTGTTCCGCGAGCCGTTGCTTCTCAGTATCATTGAGAGCTGAGCCTTGGAACAGCGCAGTAGCATAAGGTCCCTCAGCAAAGGCTTCCACCTTTTTGACAAAGTCGGGCAGGCTGGCAGGCTCCGGTTTCAGCCGGTGATGATACCAGGCCGCGGCCGCGTAAGAAGGAAGATAGAGGATGAAGGGCAGGTCGTCCCCGGGAGCAAAAGTGATGGTTGGGAAGTTCAACACAGTCGAGCAGAGAATGACTCCGTTCAGATAAACGCCGTGATCGGCCAGCTCCTTCGCCAGCACCGCCGAACGAGTGGTCCCGTAACTTTCTCCCAGCAGAAATTTGGCCGAGCCCCAGCGGTGATATTTTGAGATGTATTGCTCAATGAACTGCGTGAAGGCGTGGGAGTCCTGCTTGACGCCGTAAAACATCTTGGTTGTTCCTTTGGGTGGGATGACGCGGCTGTATCCGGTACCCACCGCGTCAATAAAAACCAGGTCTGTTGTGGCCAGCAGGGTGTCCGGATTGGGCTCCATCTGGTAAGGCGGGCGGACAGCGCTGGCGCTGCCTGGCTGCGGCCACACGATTTTTCGGGGCCCGAAGCCGCCAAAATCCACCAGCGCCGATGCGCCTCCCGGGCCGCCGTTGTAGGCGAAGGTCACCGGACGCGTAGCCGGATCGCTGACCCCGTCCCTGGTATAGGCGATGTAAAATACTTTGGCGGTCGGCTCATTCTTGTCGTTGTGCAGAATGAGGGTCCCGGCCGTCGCAGTGTAGGGAACGTTCTTGCCTGCAATCTCAATTGTGTGATGTGTTGAAACAGCCCGGGCTTCCGGCTTTGCCGCTGCCTCCTTCTTTCCTTTTGCAGAAGCCTCTTTTGCTTTCGGCGAAGGCTCAGAAGGCTTCGTTTGAGCCACTCCTGGGAAAGGAAAGCTCAAGACCAGAACCAGGCACCACAGGGTTGTACGCATGGAAAATCCCTCCACCCTACTCTTGATTCAGAAATCCCCAGTATCCGCTTTGCGGCAGGTGCTTAAGATACACCGAGTGGGTAGTCTCCGGCAAATAACTCTGCTGGGTGAATTTGCATTTTCAAACATGGCCCGGTCGCGCTGCTTGTTCCGCGCACAAGTGGTCGGAGATTTTTTCGAAAATCGAGAGATCGGCAATAGAACGGCTCTGCATAAATTGCAGAGAAGGTTGATGAAATACCGCTTCAACTGAGGCTACCATCAGCAGCGGTGTTTCAGTGGCTTCGCTTGCGTTGCAGTGTTCGAGGGTCTATACTTTATCAGAGAGTGGTTGCGGTGGGCGTGAGCCCACTTTTTTGTTGGGCCCAGGATTGCCCGTTTCCCGGGTTGCCGGGTTCTTAACGGATCGCGAATCCACCTGTATCTTACGAATGATCGTTGATCTGGGAAAGATCGAAGGCATCGCCGAGCGCGTTGCCGTTGGCGAAGGGCTGACGCTTGTTGATGTCGAGCTCAAGGGTGGATCG
>JAJYJL010000154.1 GCA_021789565.1 Acidobacteriota bacterium | reverse complement strand
GCGAACGGCTTGTTTGAATGTTCGCATGGAGATGTCCCGATGCATCAAAATCATAAAGTGAACAGTATTGGGGCTAACGTCATTCCGATCCCGCAATGCGGGAGAGGAATCTGCTTCTGGCGCGGAGACCGAAAAACACAGCAGATTCCTCGGGCCGATCAAAACATCGGCTCTCGCAATGACAGCGTCTCACGCATCATTTCTTCAACGAACTTCTAATTCAGGACATTAAGGTTTGTGGTGTTCGTCCTCTTGAATAAACATCGAGACGTTGTCGTGCAGTTCTTTCAATGACGGTAGGTGGGCGTAGACCATGTGTCCGGACTGGTAGTGTTTGATTTCGATGTTCTTCTGCAATTTTTCGGGGATGGTCAGGTGCTTCATTTCGTAGATGCCCTCAAAGAAGGGCGTGGCCAGGTCAAAGTAGCCGGAGTTCAGCATCACCCGGAGGTCAGGGTTATACTTCATGGCCTGCGCCAGATCCGGCATCACGTTGGTGGACTGCTGCGCGGGCTGGTCTGCACCGGGAGGCTGGTGCAGGAAGTTCCAGGTCTTGATTTCGATCTCAGGCTTGTATGTCTGATTCTCTCCGTACTTCAAATCTTTCCGCACATAGTCGTTGAACGCGGCCACGTAGGCGGCGCTGATGGCCGCCGACTGCGGATCATACTCAGCCTCCTTGCTCAACGGATCGTAGGTGGGCCCGGAGAAGCGTGTATCCAGCCGGCCGGTCGTCAGGTCTTCCGAATCCTGAAGGTTTTTCTCAAACTCTCCGCCATCGATGCGCAGGTTTGCCTTCAGGATGTAGGCCACGGGCAGGCCGGTATACTGGTGCAATTTCTCGGCAATGGCATGTTTCTGATCGGCAGGAAGCTCAGCACCTTGTTCCAGCGCCTCCGCGTAATCGGTCAGGGCAAAATGTTCCACTTCGCCCAGCAGTGGCTGCAAGTCCTTGGGAGCATTGGGCAGCTTGTGGTGATACCAAGCCGTGGCCGCATAGGTAGGCAGAGCCAATTCGTAAGGGAGGTCGATGCCGGGATTCGTCTCCGGACCATCCGGGCTGAGGTCAAAGTTCAGGATTTGTGAAAGCAGGATCACGCCGTTCAGGTCGATGTCGTGACCGGTTTCCAGCAGATTGGCCAGCAGGGCTGACCGCGTGGTGCCGTAGCTTTCGCCAAACAGATATTTCGGCGAATTCCACCTGCCGTACTTTGAGAGGAACTGCGTGATGAAGTCGGCAAACGCATGTGCGTCTCCGTCCACGCTATAGAAGGCCTTCTTCGCGTCCTTGGCCTGGATGCGGCTGAAGCCGGTTCCCGGCGCGTCCACAAAAACCAGGTCGCTCACGTCAAGCAGGCTGTATTGGTTGTTCACCACGCGATAGGGCGCCGGCGGCGTGTGCGAATGGTCAGCCGTATCCACCCGGCGCGGCCCGAACGCTCCCATGTGCAGCCACACGCTGGATGAGCCCGGCCCGCCATTGTAAAGAAACGTCACCGGGCGATCATCAGTCTTTTCGCCGGTCTTGAAGTATGCAACGTAAAACATGCTGGCTTCAGGCGGCTGTCCCCCTTTGGCCTCATCGGACTGCTCCGCATCGTCTGCGTCGTCATCCGGTTTCTTTGGGTGCACTACCAGGGTGCCAGCGAAGGCGTTGTAATTGATCACGTGGCCGCCCACGGTCACCGAGCCCTGGGTCTCTTTCTGCTCCGGCTTGAACTCTTCAGTCTTCGCCGTCTCTGACTTTTCAGCCGGCTTCGTCACTTTGGTCTGGGCGTAGGCCGCGGCAGGCAGCAGTACAGTAACAATGAATGCGACAGCAACAATTCTCAGGATGAAAGGTTTCACGGGCACCTCGGCGTGGATGAATTGATGGGCAGTTTCTCCCCTGAAATAAAAAGGTCAATCTATCATAATTTGGGGTGGTACGCCCGCAGGCTTTCCGTGCGCGCGCCGCTGGCTTCTGCACGCAGTGCCGGGTCCAACCCGGCGGACCTCGCTGGCAGGGCGTTGAAAAAAAAGTAGCGGCGGCACCGCCTGGGCGGGACCGCCGCTCTGCCCTCTCCGCGGCAAATATCAATAACCTGCTAAAAACTGAACCGCAGAAACAGATTGATTGAGCGATTGGCCGACTGGTTGTTAAAGAATCCGCCGGCAAGCGAATTCGACTGGCCGAACAGCCGCGACGTGAGATTGCCTATGGGTGTTCCCAGGTTCACCTTGTTGAAGACGTTGTGGGCCATGACGCCCAGTTCAAGCTGGTAATGCCGGTTGCTGGAGCTTCCGAAGCGGGGACCGCCTCCGCCGCTGCTGAGTCCGCGCCCGCCGAGCCCTCCGTGACCACCGTGGCCATGAAACCCGCCGCCGCCACCGCCGCCAACCTCTTTGCCGAAACCGAAGGTCCTGGATAGCCGCGCGTTCATGGAGAACTGGCCGGGGCCGGTCAGGTAATTGACGGGCACAAGCTGCTGGCCGGAAACGGGATCGACGTTGAAGATACCCAGCCCGGTTTGCACGCAGGTCGGGCACAGGGTTGTGGAGATGCCCGGCCGGTCGTTGTAGATTGAGTCCCCGTTCAGGTCCTGCCCAAGGGTGATGTTATAGGGGCGGCCGGAACTCAACACCATGAAGGGGCTGAAGCTGAATCCGTAGGGCATGCCGACGGACCCGCCCAGGAAGAAGCGGTTGCGGGTTGCCCAAGGGGCCGCTCCGTAGCTCTGCGCAAGATCGTACTGGTCCATGGGGAAGGCGCCGCCGCTGGCGTTGGTATTGGCGTAGCTCAGCGTGTAAACGCCGAACAGCGACAGCGCCGGTCCCATGCGGAGGTTAAAGTTGGTGATCAACTGGTTCTCATTGTACAGTCCGGCGGACTCATACTGATAAATGTTGCCCACGTCACCGAACGGCCGTTCGCCGCTGGAAGGATCGGTGGGGTCGTAGGTGCCGGGCAGCGGCGCGTTGACGTTGCGCGTCAGCAGTTGATGGATGCCATGCGTTGTCACGTAGGTGACGGAGGTCTTTAAATTTTTGGTCACCTGCCGTTCCAGTCCCACCGCGCCCTCGATGACGTACGGCGTCTGGTAATTCTGCGCAATCTGGTAGATGGTGGGAAATGTGGCAGAACCCGCCAGGGTATTCAGAGGCGGAATATTTCCGGGCAGGAAGTCCGGCGAGTTGACGATGGACTGTTGCTGGGTGATGCCGTTCAACTGCTCGGCCTGCAGGATGTTGTCCACGTCAAACCGGTCGTAGAAGATTCCCGCACCCGCCCGCAGGACGGTTTTGGGAGCGGTCCCGCTTTTGCCGATCCCCCAGGCGAACCCCACGCGCGGTGCGATGTCAAAATGGTCGCTGATGTGGTTCTGCCCTTCGAAGCGCAGGCCCCCGGTCAGCGAAATATTCGGCCGCACACGCCAGGTGTCTTCGGCATAGAGCGCGAAGTCGACGCGGTTGGCGCTGGCCACCGGATTGCCGGTAATGATGGAGAACTGGCTGGCGCCTCCGCCCGCCGCGATGATCTGCGCCGGGGTCAGTCCTTGTGCGAGATCCTGGAGGTAAATCGAATAAGGATCAATACCCGTAAAAGTGAACGTGCCGTTGTAGCCGCTGGTGGTGTTGACGGAATCGCCGATGTCCCGGACGCGGCCGCCATAACTCAGCGCGTGCCGGCCAAAGGTCATGGAGGTCTGGCTCTGCAATTCGTACTGGTTTCCCGTGTCCAGTACTGTTCCATGGCTGCTTCCACCCCCGGTGAAGGCGCCGATGACGTTCAGGGTGGGGTCGGTGCTCAAAGGGTTCTGGATATCCTCGGAGTGGCGATACTGAAAGCGCGTTTGGGTAACGGTGCGCGTGCTGATGACCTGCGTGTCGCTCACCTGGACCAGGTTTTCGCTGCCCGACGAGTTGTGGCCGTTGATTGGAAGCTGGAATTGCCCGATGCCCGCATTGGTGTTTTCGTTCGACCAGCGCTGGTACCGGATGGACATCACGTTGTTATTGCTCAGTTGCAGGTCCACCCGCGGACTGATGTTGGTTCTGGATGAGGGGCTGGGAACAGCCTCGTTCAGCAAGGTTCCGCCCGAAGCAAAGTTCGCGGCGGGAACAACCGCGTTGACAATGGAGGTGTTGTCCGTGCTGCGGTGGAACATATTGAAAAAGAAGGAGGCTTTCTTGCTGATGGGCCCGCCGAAACTGCCTGCAAACATCTCCGAATGGTAGCCCGGCTGGTCCGTCACAAAGGGGTTCCGGGAATTAAACGCCGAATCGTTGCCGAAAGAAAAGATGCTGCCATGATACTTCTGGAAGCCCGGCTTGGTCGTGATGTCAATGCGGCCGTAGCCCAGCCGTTCATACGCGGCCGAAAAGGGGTTCTGGTTCACGTGCACTTCCAGGATGGCCTCTTTGGGCGGCAACTGTCCTCCGGAGAATCCGTCAATGTAGATCTGCCCGCCGTTCGGTCCCGCCGCCGGCCCGGCCAGCTCCTGAAGTTCGGTCTGCAAATCGTCGGGGTCGTCGGAGAGGGCTTTCAGGGCCTCGCCCTTCAGCACCACGGCGCCGACGTTGTTTTCAGGATTCACGCTGAGCGCCTGACTCTCGCTCTCCACCGTCACCTGCTGTTTTTCCATCACCACGGCCAGTTGGGCGTTTACCACCTGCGGACGGCCCTTGGCCACCTGAATATCGGCCCTGGTGAAAGTTGCAAAACCCTGGGTGCCGATGGCTACCAGATAGGCGCCTGGGGCAAGGTCCTTGAAGCTGTAGCGCCCCTGCTCGTCGGTCTGGGCCGTTTTAACCGAGTGGTTCGGCCCCGTCAGGGTGACGGTGGCGGCGGGGATGGCCGCGCCGGAGGGGTCTGTTACCTGGCCGCTCAGGCTGCCATTGCCTGTCGTCTGCGCAAAAACCGCGGCAGAAAAGCAAAACAACGCCAGCAATGCCAGAAACGGCCGCCGCAATCTTCTAAAAAAGTCGATAATCATCTTGAGCCTCCACAGACTTTCTCTGTCCATGGGAACACCCAGCCGCTATGGCATGTGCTGCTGCGCTTGCGCTGACGAATCAAGGCAAGTCGAAACCCTTCATGTCCGCAACGTCTGAACCTTTGCTGTCTGTCCTGTTCCATGAATCACAACTCTGATCAAAAATGCTATTTCCAACTGTCTATGGACGGTGCTGCAGGGGTGGGGGTTTCCCTCAGTGTGTTAAATAGATGTAAAGACTGGTGCGGCGGTCCTGCCGGGAATCCGCAGGAAGGGATGTTTAGCTTGCCCAGTGTTTGCCGCGCCTGGGGGGCCTGCATGCGCATCCGGCAGGTTCAAGCGGAGCTCGGTTTGGCACATGCCGGAAGGCCTGCCCGTTCCCGCTCTGCCATCCCAACTCTTTGATTTCAAACCCCTCCGTCAGGTGAGGAACTTCTGGTCAGGAGGGCGCCGCTACGGGGGGCCGCAACCAGCGCTCATCAAAATAGCACTTGCCGCCACTTCTATATAGAGGAGGGTGGAAGCGTCCCGCAGGGCGGGGCCGTCTGAGGTGTGTTTTCAGAGGGATAAGGCATCAGCGCCGCCCTAACCACACCCGGACCGCCGGCGGCTGCGGCCGCTGAAGCGCTCCCATGGCTGGCGGGTGGCGAATCCCCTCGACTGATAGCGCCGGTGTTTCACCGCGCCCGGGTTCAGGAGTGTATTTTGCAGCGGGGCAGATCCGGCTACCAGATCGCCGCCACTACAGACCTGCATGCGTTGCTGAGAATGTCGTAGCCCGGCATGTGCGGAGCGATAAACACGGCCGCCGTCACTGCCACAACGGCAAATAGAAACACGCCCAGTTTGTGGCGTCTCGTGTTCCATTCGATTTGCGCGTCCGACTCATCACTGTTGCCGTAAATCATTATCAATTCGCCCGATTTCTCCATTCGCATCGCCATCGTCCCCCACCACGTTTTCAGATCGTCCCTGGCGATCGGTCAGGGACCTTCAACTTCAGGTAGTGCAACCTCTGCCGCTACGGGCCGGCCATCGGAGCGCCTTCCACTGGCATCGCCCCGCGTGACAGCCGGGCCATCTTCGCAGCCGCAAACCTGTCCGCCCGGTGTTTTCCGTAGACCCCGCCACTGCAGGACTGTGCGGTTTCCCCCACCCGGAAACCCAAGTCGCCGCCTTCTGGCGGAACGAACACTTCTTTCCAGTTCCATCGATGATAATGGGGATTCAAAAAAATGTAATCAGGCGGGAACAGGAAAGTTAATCTGCAAACACCTGATTCCTTCCAGGGGTTTTGCCGAGGCCAGGGTGCAACATCGCACACACAGCCGGGTTCGGCATTGCGCCGGGCTTCACGCCGCCCGAGGCGAGGCGGCCGAGGGTCGTGACGTAGAATGGCGCGATGCCCCGGCAAGAGCACTATTACGTGAGCGAAGCTGAGAGGGATTAGGATGGGGCGCTGCAGGAGCCACAGCATTATGGCGGCCAGCGGTCGTGGTCAAGCTGGCGATTCTATTTTCTAGAGGAGACTTCTCTGATGGCTATGGATCGGGTGGAATGAAAACAGACAAGAGCCTCTCGCTTCGCCCGATCGCAGACTTCGCGCAGAACGCGAAATCTGATGCGCCACCTGGCCAGAAGCGGGGAGAGTTCGGGATCGTCCCCAGCCTTCACGACGAATGGCGTCCCGTGCAGCAGATTATGGAGCGGCAACCGCAAAACGGTGGTGCGAACCTAAATCTCTAATCCCCGTTGCGTGCGTAGCTGAGAGGCGGGTAACGCAGACCGTCCCGCCTCGGCGGGACCTGTTTTTTCCGGTTAGGTCCTGTGGTCTGGTGTAGCGACGATCGCGCCTCGGCGGGATCGCCCCATTGGCGGCCCCAAAGCTTCTGAGGAACGACAGACCTTAGCCCATGGCCACCGACTTCGTCGGGGTAAGGTCCAGCCATGGGAGAACGTGCGCCGATCCCCTCACCCCGGCCCTCTCCTGGCGGGAGAGGGGGGATCCCGCCGAGGTGGGATGGGAATGGGGCCTGTTCCCAGGGGCTTACGCCCTGGGCTAAAATCTTCCGCCCCTCGACGGGGCTGTGAACCGGGTGGCGGGGCGCGTGGAAGTCAACGTCGGAGGACCGCGCCAGCAGCTTGCAATCGCCCAATCACAAATCGCTCAATCAATTGACGCGACCCCTCACGGAGCCGGAGGCTGAAACCGCCGGCTTTTGCGTCCATGGACACGCGCTTCAGAGGCTGAAGCCCGCAAAACTGCCGCTCTTTTGCGGCACGAGTGAACTCGTCTTTCACAAAAAGCGCGCTCAGGCCCACGGCAGCCAGCGATCCGCGCCGGCTTGCTCCAGAAATTCCCTCCGTGTCGAAATGTTGTTATTCATTTTTTCTCCTCGATCCAGGCATCATTCTGAGCGGCCGCCAAGCCCATTCCTACCACGCGGTCATGGCGTTGGCGAAGAGCTGGGCCAGGTCATCGGCACTGGCGGGACGGGGAGAGAGTTTGGTGACTCGGTGCTGGGGCAGCGTGCCTTCCACCAGCGCCGGGATGTCGCTGGATTGGTAGCCCAGCGCGCGCAGGCCGTTCGGAACCTCGAGGTCGCGCATAAACTCGACCACGCGGTCGGCAAGAATTTTCCCTGCATCCTGCAGCTTCGCGCCGCTGACTTTCGCCCCCAGAATTTCCGCCGCCTTCAGGTGTCGCTCCGGGCAGGCCTGCGCGGTGAAGAGATAGACCGCCGGGGCGTTCAGAATCACCGAAATTCCGTGCGGCACCATCGGGTGGTCAACATCGTAGCCGCGAGGCCGGAAATCGCGCACCAGGCCCGAAACGGGATACGACATGCCGTGCGGCAGGTGAACTCCGGCGTTGCCGAACCCGATGCCGGCGTAGGAAGAAGCCAGCAACATGGAGGCCCGCGCCTCATCGTCTGCCGGGTCGGCCACGGCGCGCTTCAGGTAAGCGGCCACCAGCCTCAGCGCTTCCAGGCTCCAGAGGTCGCTGATGGGGTTCGAGCCCTGGTAAGCGGGGCGCATGATGGGCCGCTCGGGACGCGGGCGCTGGAGGTAAGGCAAGGCGGTGTAGGACTCGATGGCGTGGGACAGCACATCGAGCCCCGTCGATGCAGCCACCGCCGCGGGCACCGTGCGGGTACTCTCCGGATCGACAATGCCCAGGGTTGGCTTCAGCCGGCGGTGGGCGATTCCTGTCTTGGCATGGAGCGCGCTGTAGTCAAAGATGGAAACGCCCGTGGTTTCGCTGCCCGTGCCCGCCGTGGTGGGAATGGCAATCAGGGTCTTCAGCGGGCCCGGAACCGGCTGCCCTTTGCCGATGGGCGGGTTGACGTATTCCAGAAAATCAGCCGGATAGCAGGAGTAAAGGTTGGCGGCCTTGGCGGTGTCCATGGTGGAGCCGCCGCCCACGGCGACGAACACATCGAAGTCGCCGGCCCCGGCCGCGGCAATCGCTTCCCGGAAGGATTCGTCGGTGGGCTCGGTGCGCACGCGGTCGAAAACAGAAAATCGGATCTTGTGAGCTTCGAGCGATTCCAGCACCGTCGCCACCGGAGGCAGGTTGCGCAGGTTCGCGTCTGTAAAAACCAGCGCGTGGCGCTTGCCCAGGTCCGCCAGCTCGGCGCCAATCTCGCGCGTTGCTCCCGCGCCAAACCGGATGCCGGAAGTCACCATCTCGAATGCGTATTCGCGTTCCATCATGTCCCCCTATGGCCGCGCTTTGTACGCCCTGCCCGGCCGCCTGATTTCAGTGGAAAAATCGCAGCGCCCAGTATACTACGCGCCCGGGAGGGGGCAGCGGGAAGATGCCTTTGGGGCCTTGCAGGCAACCCTACCCGTAAGACGTTGATTGCAATAAGGCCTTCGCGAAAGGGGGCCGGTAGGGAGCTCGGTGGAGCGAAGGGACTAGAACTAAGGTGGCATTGGCGTCCATATGCGAAAGGGCTAACATGGTGCTGTCCTGCGGAAACGTCCGCATGGGGAATGGCGCACCTCCTGACGTTGCTTTTGTAGATGCTGGTGCCAGAGATCTTTCTGACCGGAAAAAGGGGAAGATAGGCGTGAAGCTTAAAGAGAGGCTCAAGGCAACTCTGAATCCTATAGCTGAAGGCGCTTACTGCAGGGTCTTCGTGGCCAACAACTCAGCCCACCGGAAAGTCCTGATTGTGGCGGATGAGCCCGCAATCAAGAACCTTCTCATCCTGGTGAGCAAGCTGGACAGCCGGCGGGTGGCCACAGCGGGCGCAGGCCCTCACTTATCGACACTTCATCGAAGTTCGTTTGACACCGCCATTCTGGACCTGAGGTATTCACAGCGGCGGCCGGCAAGCAGGGGTTATGGCTTCGGAGAGGTCTGGCCCAGCATGGTAGGCAGAGTGCTGGTGATCAACGCCGAAGTCAACGATCTGAAAACCCTGGAGATGGCCGAGCGATACATCTATCATCGGCATTCTCTCAAGGGACTTTTGTTCGATCTGGCAAGCCTTGTCAGGTCTTTCATCGGGCGTTCGCTCGCGCCACGCCGCATCTGATTCTGGTGGCAAAGCAAGGCGGCACAAACTTCCGCGCCAGCGCGTCTTTACGCGCCTCAATTTTTTGCGTCCGCATCCCAATCGGGAAACCCTGAACGGCCCTCCTGGCCCGGCCGGGCCAGGAATCATGGCCCTCGCGCACCGTGCCAGGCGGCCAATTCCCTCCGCGGGTGGATAGCACCGGCGTCCATGCCTCTAAAAACCCAAGTGCCATAGCCAGTAGCACTAAAGTCACATTGCCAGCTTCAGGGCAACGGGGTACGATGGAGCTGTCATTACGGATAGGCATCTGCCTGGGGAGGGGGACGTCTCGTATGACGCTGTTACTGCAGTTTCTTGCTGTTTTCAGTATCCTGTTCCTTTTTTATTTTCATGAGTTTCGCGACAAGGAGCCACGGCAGACAAAGCCTTCGCTTCTTGGCGCCCTTCTTCGCTCTGCGCAACGCCGGTCCGTGACTCGTTCAGAATGGAAAAGAGGGCATTACTGAAACCACACGGGAGGTGCCCGCTGTTTTTGATGAATGAGGGTTGAGCGCCCATTTCGCAGGGCAGCGCAGCCCGGCCAGGATCCGGAAGTCCCACCTGTTTCCATCCAAACCTTTTCCAGCCGGTAAAGACATATCCAGGGATTTTCCTGTGCAGAGAAGCCCACGCGGGTACTGTCCTAATTTCCCCTACCACCCCTAACTCACTGGCTACGGAATTGCCCATAAAAGTAAAAAGGGCCACGGATCGAAACCCGTAGCCCTTCAAACTTACATATCCGCCTACCAAGTATAGTATGAACCAAAACAGAAGATAAGTCAAGCTTGAACATACGGTAGGGTGTGCGACATAGAAGTAACAATTCTCGCGTTCGTGTTTATTGTGGCCCCGGTCTTAGTGT
>JAJYJL010000153.1 GCA_021789565.1 Acidobacteriota bacterium | reverse complement strand
CGGTCGCGCGGTCCAGCAGGAAAAAGTATCCGTTGCGGCTTGCCTGCGCCAGCAGTTTGCGCGGCTTGCCATCGAAATTCGCGTCAAAGATGATGGGCGTCTCGTTCGCGTCGCGGTCCTCCGTGTCGTGAGGCGAAGCCTGGAAGTACCAGGCCATTTTGCCTGTGCCCGGATTGATGGCCACAATCGAGCAGGTATAGAGGTTCGCGCCGGGGCGCACCTGGCCGGACATGACGGGGTGCGGGTTCCCGGTTCCCCAGTAAATCAGGTTCAGCTCGGGATCGTAAGTTCCTGTCATCCAGGTGGTGCCGCCGCCGTGGGCCATGGCGTCGGCGTTGGGCCACGTGTTGGCTCCGGGCTGCCCGGGGCTGGGCGTGGAGTACCACCGCCAGATCAGGTGCCCGTCCTCCGGGCTCCTGCAATCGAGAAAAGCCTTGATGTCCGTCTGGTCGCCGGAAATGCCCACGATCAGGTGATTGTGCACCACCAGCGGCGCCATGCTGATGTAATAGCCAAACGCGGTGTCGGCAACCACCACATCCCAGAGTTTCTTGCCGGTTTTGGCGTCCAGGCAGATCAGGTGGGCGTCTGGCGTTCCGAAAAACAGCCGGTCCTTGTACATCGCCACGCCGCGATTGGCGATGAAATTTCCCTCAGACTGCCGCTGGAACTGCCAGATCTGCCTGCCCGTGCGGGCATCCACTGCCCAGACGTGGTTCGGCACCGTGAAGTAGAGAATCCCGTTCACTTCGAGCGGCGTCGATTTCATCGCCTGCTGGTGGGTCTGGAAGGCCCATGCCAGCGTTAGAGACCTGACGTTGCTCTGGTTAATCTGCGAAAGAGTGCTGTATCGCTTTCCGGTGTAATCGCCGTTGTAGGTCGGCCAGTTGTTTGTGGGCGGCTTCAGCAGGGCGCTGGGGTCAAGGCCCTGGGCGAAAATCGAGGGCGCCCACAGCAGCATCAGAATGGCGATCAGCTTCTTCACTTCAGGGTCTCCAGGTATGCAAAAAGATTGTGCATCTCGGCGTCCGTCAGCACCGAAAGCAATTGCCGGTGCCCCGCCAGCCGGTCGTCGATCTTGACCTTGACGGAATGGATGGGCCAGGAGCGGTACCAGCCCGCGCTGTCAACAATTGCAATGTCGTATGGCGTGAGCAGCCGGAGCGTGCCGGTGTATTGCCTGCCCGAGGCGTCCGTCACTGTCGCCGTGGGACGCTGGCCCCGGTGCGGGTAAATCATTTGCGCCTGCAAATCGGCCGGCGGAAACTTGGCGGCAATCCCTTTCAGGTCTCCGGTGGGCGAGTGGCAGCTCGAGCACTTGCCCGCGCCGTAGAAAAACTCTTTCCCGGCTTTCGCGTTCCCCACCAGCAGCTTTTTGAGCGAATAGGTTGCGCTGGCCTCTGCGGGCGAGCGGCGGTCAGACTCATCCAGCCTGTAGCTCAGAAAAGCCACGATGTCCATGATCTGGTCGTTGGTAAGCTGGAAGGCCGGCATCCCTCTGTCCGGAAATCCGCTGCGAATCACCGGGCCAATCTTGTCACCCTTTTTATCGTGGCGAACAACCGCGCTCCGCATGAGGTCGGGGCCCGTCGAGCCGCCGTTCGCGTCGGGGCCGTGGCAAAAAGCGCAGGTCTTCTGGAACTGAACGCGCCCGCGCTCCACCTGGGCTGCCGGATATTCGTTCCAGAGCCCGTGATGCCTTCTCGGCGCGCCCTTTTCCTGCCCCGCCATCGAGACGGACACAAGGCAGCCCGCCATCACAAACAGCGCCAGAAAATTCCGCTTGAGGTTTGGAATCACTTTCATCCTTATTCAAAAGGTTGTTTCTGCCCTAATTGCTTGTCGATCCTGTGGCATCGAGCACATTAGTTGATATATCACCCGGATGTCAAGGACGTCGATCGCAGCATGACATGCCTCCGCGCCCTGCCCCATATAGAGTGGAAGGGAATCTTCAAAATTGCCCCGCTCGAGTACGGTTCCCATTTGCCTGCCGGGCGGGCTGCGCCACGTCGGTTAGCTTTGGCTATTGAGGCCCTGAGCGGCCGTTGGGCTGCTTCGAAACCCTGCCAGCAGACGGACCCCAAGGGCGCTGGCGGCAGCAAGCAGACATCCGACCAACATCAGGTCGCGGGGCCGATTGAACCATAACAGTTGGGCCAGAAGGATAAGCGCTGCCAGCAGCAGCAACGCCAGCGAAATGCCGCGATGGTAATGGCGAATTTCCGACTGCACCCAGGAATCCACTCGGTGCTCAATTTCCCGGCCTTCATCGGAGTCGGTGCAGTCGGGTTTCTTGTGGCAGCAGTTACAAATGTGCCCTATCGCGCGATAGCGCACGATGTTGCGCTGATGGTCAACAGAGTGCCGATGGAGCAACTGCCCCGTGGGGCATTCCCAGTGGTCGAATTCACTGTGGAATTTAAAGCCGGTCACGCGCATCTGCTCTGTCCTGCGGTGTGAATGCTTCGCCAGCCATTCCAGCATCAGGGCCACCAGCATCAGAAAAAGCGCGTAACCGGAGGCCATCAGCACTTCAGCATGGAAGCCTTCAATCATCATTTCACCCCGGACACTTCCACGATCTCAGTATAGAGAGATTCTTCCGGCCGCTCACCCATGGTCCTGGAGGTCACGTGGCGAACCCCCAACCAGGTGAGGTAGACCACCGGCAACACGCCCCCGACGATGAACAGAACGTCGCCCGGCAGGCGCATCCACTCGATCAGGGCGTTTAAATGTCCCGTAAGGTATTGCAGGCTTCGCGCATCGTAATAGCCGTAGCGCACGGAGTGGTACAACTGGATGATGCCCAGCGGGAACAGCGAGGCAAACACCATCCAGGCCAGCCCGATGTTCAGTGACCAGAAGCTGATTTTTGCCGCGCGGTCCGACCAGCGCTCCTCCGGAATCATGTAGCGCAGGCAGAAAATAGCCAGCCCCACGGCCAGCATCCCGTAAACTCCCATCATCGCAGCATGGGCGTGGTTGGCCGTCAGCGCCGTCCCGATTTCGTAATACGAGACGACGGGCAGGTTGATGAGGAAGCCGAAGATGCCGGCTCCGAGGAAGTTCCAGAAGCCGACGGCAGCCAGAAACATAACGGCCCAGAAGTGCGGGAAGGGTGACTTCGACCTCGCGCTCTGCTCCGCGCCCAGTTGCAGGAAGCTCCACGCCTCCAGCGTAAGGAAAGTGAGCGGGATGACTTCCGCCGCCGAGAAGAAAGCCCCCAGCGCCATGTGGACCGCCGGCTCGCCGGAGAAATAGAGATGGTGCATGGTTCCGATGACGCCGCCGGCGGAATAGAGCAGGATGTCGAGATAAACCATCGTCAGCGCCACGCGTTCGTGGACCACTCCCAGCAGCACAAAGATATAAGCCACCATAATAGTGGTGAACAGCTCCAGGAAATCTTCCACCCAAAGATGGACCACCCAGAACCGCCAGAAGTCTGTGGTGGTGAAAGCCTCATTCGGCCGGGCCAGCAGGCCCACCGCATAGAAGGCGGGAATCGACAGGGCCGAGAAAAAGAACAGCCAGGGCAGGTTGCCCAGGTGTTCCGAGCCCAGGCGGCCGCGCAACCCGCGGAAAAGAATAATCACCCAGAAGAACAGGCCGATAATCAGCAGGATCTGCCAGAAGCGCCCCAGGTCCAAGTATTCGAAACCCTGGTCGCCAAACCAGCTCCAGAGATGGCCGATCCAGCCTTCAATCCCGGCGTATTCGCCGATCAGGCTTCCGAACACCACGATGGCCAGCGCACCCAGCAGACCGTAAGCCAGCAGGCTTTGCCCCTTGGGTTCGTGCCGCGTGATCATGGGAACCAGAAAAATTCCGGCGGCCAGATAGGACGTTGCCACCCAGAAAATGGCAAGCTGTACGTGCCAGGTGCGGGCCACGTTGAAAGGCAGCAACCGCGCGAGATCGAGGCCGAAGAAGTTGGAAAGATCGGCACGGTAATGCTGTGAGGCTCCGCCCAGCAGAGTTTGCAGCAGAAAGAGCACCGCCATCACCAGGAAAAAGTACGCCGTGGCGCGCTGCGCCGGAGTCAGCCTGATGGAATCCGGGGGCCGGAATGAGACCGTGGTCCGTTCCCGCCCATGCCAGCCCAGGAAGTTCCACCTGCCGAAGGCAGCCAGCAGCAGACCGACGCCTCCCAGCAGAGCGATCAACGAGAGCACGCTCCAAACGAGGGCATCCGCCGTCAGGTGGTTGCCCACCAGCATCTCAGGCGGCCAGTTGTTTGTGTAGGAATAATCGAGGCCCGGCCTATGTGCAGCCGCAGACCACGCCGACCAACTGAAGAAGGCGGTCAGGGCAAAGATCTGCTGCGGATCGGTAATCGCTTTGGGCCGGAGGCCGAATTTGGTGGTGGGCTGGGAGAAGAAATCCAGGTAGTGGGCTTCCAGTTGTTGGAAGGCTACGGCCTGCGCTGCCGTATATTCCAGCGTCTGAGTCGTGGGGTTGTAGCGGTTGGTCTTGAAGTCCTGTACGGTCTCGGCCTGCGCACGGTCCGACGCTTCACCCCCGTACTGCTGGCGGACGATCAGCGCGGCCCGGTGCAGATAGTCAGCCGTGAAGTCCGGCCCCAGGTAGGCCCCGTGGCCGAATATCGATCCGTACTCCATCAGTCCGTTGCGGAGGAATGTTTCCTGGCCGCGGGTGATATCCGCTTTGGTAAAAAGGACCTTTCCCGAAGGATCAACTACCTGGGCCGGAATAGGAGGCTGGCTGGTGTACGTCCAGTAGGCCAGAAGCCCCATCACAAAAAAACCAAATAGGAAAACGATTACAATGGCCTGGCCCCACCTGCTGGAAACGATGAGCCCCCGTTTGGAATTTGCGTCCATCCGCTGCCTCCTTACTTTGGAATCCAGAGCTGACCCGGAAGATCGTGAGGAATCTACACTAACGGGAACAGATGCCGCAGACTGTGATATTTGTCATAGTTTGCGGGCCTGAAATACCAACATAGCCTTTCAAAAGCGAAAGTCAAGGGACATGTCAAATCCCGCCCGCCTCGGCTGGGATCACCACACATTCCTGTTAAACTAACCGCATGTTCCGCACAAGATTCAAGAAGGAGATTGTTGCTGAATTCCTGCCGCCGGTCCGGCAAGGCAAAAAACAGAAGGCCATTATCCTTTGCGACGGCCTGCCGTCCGTTCCCACCAAGCAGTCGCTCGCGGAATTCCTGGCCCGCCGGGGTTACTGGGTGTTTTACCCGCGCTGGCGCGGAGCTTGGGAAAGCGGCGGGAAGTTTCTCGAAAAGTCTCCCGTGGAAGACATTGCCGACGTCATCACGGGAATCCGGAAGGGCCGCATCCGGGAAAGCGCCTTCGGGCAGGAATTCCGCGTGATGCCCGATTCGATTTTCGTTATCGGTGGAAGTTTTGGCGGCGCGGCGGCGATTCTTTCCTCGCTTGACCGCCGGGTGAAAAAGGTGATCGCCAACTGCCCCGTGGTCGACTGGAGCATCCTCGGAGAGGAGCAGGAGAAGGAGACTTCCAACAAGAGCTATCCCGCCTACATCCGTGAAGCGTTCGGCAACGGCTACCGATTGACAGACAAAAACTGGAACAAACTGCGGCGGGGCGATTTTTTTAATCCCGTGCATCACATTAAAGAGCTCACTGCTTCAAGGATCATGATGTTCCACGCCAAAGACGACCCGTACATTCCCTGGCGGCAGGTGGACGATTTTGCCCGGCGCGCCGGAATCAAGCTGAACCTGCTCGCCCGCGGCGGCCACCTCAGCACCAGCCGAACGGTGCAGCAATACTGGCTCCGCATTAAGAGGTTTTTCGATTCCTGAAATCAGAAGCGCGCCCGTCATTCCGAACCCCGCTCCCCGTTATTCCGAACCCTGCTCCGTGCTCCGTCATTCCGATCCCGCAATGCGGGAGAGGAATCTGCTTTTGATCGAGTGAACAAGAACAAAGCAGATTCTTCGGCCAGAAACCGGCCTCAGAATGACGCATTGGGCGCCGATCTTACTTGACACGAAGTGGCCTAGCGTGGTAGTCTTTACCGTGGGGGCGGAGTAGCTGCGGCGCCAAAGGTAGGCAGTCTGGATGGACTTATAATATGGCTGTAAGCCAATGAAAATAAATAGCAGATAGTTTGGCCCTAAACATGTCGGACAGAAAAATACGCTTTTTTGAAAAACGAAGCGGAGAAGTTGTTGAAAACAAATGGAAAGGCTACATGGATAGCCAAAAACGAACCGAAAAACGAAGCGGAGAAGTTGTTGAAAACACGTTCCTGTGGAAAAAACAAAGCTAAAAACAAAGCGGAGCATCTTGTTGAAAATAAAGGCTAGCGAAAAAACGAACCGAAAACAAACCGGAGCCGCGACGGGGGTAAATAGGAAAGCCCAAAATCATGCCGAGACCATTGCAAGGGCCGCGCACTTCACATGCCTGGGATTCCAACCGGCCCCCTCTTCATCAACAAACCGCGCCGCCTGCAAAAGAAACCTTGTTACAATAGGCGCATTCTGAATCCATACCACCGCTGGAGAAAATATGAAAGTCGCCGCAGTTCAGATGGACGTCAAGATTCTTGAGAATGAACGCAACCTTGCCAAAGTTCTTGATCACCTGGAGCGCGCCGCGGGCGATGGCGCAGACCTGGTGGTCTTCCCGGAGTGTGCTCTTTCCGGCTACTGCTTCACCAGCCGCGAGGAGGCCCTTCCGGCCGCCGAAACCATTCCCGGCCCTTCCACGCGGAAGATTGCCGCCGCGGCCAGACGCCTGAGAGTATCAGCGGTGGTCGGCATGATGGAGCTTGCGGGCGACAATCTTTTTAACGTCGCGGCGGTCATCACTCCGCAAGGCGTTGCGGGAGTCCATCGCAAGATTCACCTGCCGTATCTGGGCATCGACCGCTTCGACGGGCTGGGCGACGTTCCTTTTACGGTGTTCCAGGCCGGGCAGGCGAAGATCGGCGTCAACATCTGCTACGATTGCAGCTTTCCCGAATCCGGCCGCGTGCTCAAGCTGAATGGCGCGCAGGTCCTGGCCATCCCCACCAACTGGCCCATGGGTTCCGACACCTGGGCGCACATTCCCAAAGTGCGCGCCATTGAAAACCACATGTACGTTGTTGCCGCAGACCGCGTGGGCGAAGAGCGCGGCTTCCGCTTCGCCGGCCACTCGCAGATCATCGACGTTACGGGCGCCGTGCTGGTGGAAGCCGGTGATACCGAAGAGACCATCCTTTACGCAGATATCGAACCCGCACAGGCCGACGAAAACCGCGTGGTGAGGATCGCCGGCGAATGGGAATTTGACCGCATCGCCGCCCGCCGCCCCGAAATGTATGAACCCATCACGCGGGAAAAGTAGAGAGGCCCAACCAGCGCGTCTGTACCAGTGCGGAGAAATGTTTTCTCTCAGACTGCCGCTACGCGCCCGTCATTCCGAGCGTAGCGAGGAATCTGCTTTTGATCTGAGCGCTGAAAACGGCGAAGCAGATCCTTCTCCCGCTCTGCGGGATCGGAATGACGTTAGCATTGTTCGGCGAATTTATAACTCGGGACGCTAGACGTTGAAGAAGCAGACTTCCGGTTCCTGGCGGGCTTCGCGCAGCAGCACCAGCGCCAGCTCGCGGGCGTGGTAGTCGCCCCACATGCAGGATTCCCCGCACGGCGACTTGTGCCCTTCCGGAATGTAGTCCCATCCGCGCGGCCGGTGGTAGATGGAATGGAGAATCAATCCCTCATGCGACGGATCGGCCGAGAGATAGGGTTCTGCCAGCAGTGTTTCGGCCACCGTCAGCGCAGCCTGCCGGTAGCGTTTGCCATCTTTCGGACGCTGCCGGAGCCGCTCGAGGTAACGGCCCAGCCGCCACAAGCCCTGAGCGGCGATCGTGGCCGCCGAACTGTCGACCGGCTCGAACTCGTTGAAGGGATCGCTGGGCTGCGAAAGGTAGTCGCCGAGTTGTGCAAGCCCCGGAGCGCCCGTGTCCCAGTAAGGAACGCCGTCGGCGGGTGTCTGTTCCAGATAAAAGTCGGCGGTGGCTTCGGCGGCGCGGAGCATCATGGCCTCAACTTTGTCGCCCCCCCCGAGTCCATCGAATTCTTCTGCGGGCAGCGTGCGGATGAATTCCAGTTGTTCGGCAAAGCCCAGGATGGCCCACGCCAAACCGCGCGTCCAGGTGGTGAAGGGCGAGTAACCCTGCTGAGTGCCGGGGCAACGGTAGTGGCCGTCCCTGGCGTTGAACAGCGATTCGTGCACCACGCGCCCACGCACGTCATAGCGGTCGCGGCCTTCGCCGTAATAGACAGAAAACCGCGCGGTGGCATCGGCGTGCTGAACCATGCGTTCGAGCAGCGCCACTTTGGAGTCCGATTCCCCGTGCAGCGCAAAGCCAAGCCGGTGCGCAATGGCCAGCGAACGCAGCGAGCGGATGGTATCTACAAACATGGAATGCGCGCCGTTAAAAGAGTAGATGTATCCGCCGCCATCCGAGACGCGCGACCAGCGGGCCGCCTGGACCGCGCCGCTGGCCTTGAGCGCCAGCCGGTAGTAATCCCGCTCCGGCTGCGTCACGTGGATTTTGCCCTCGCAGGCCAGCCGGGCCAGGTTGCCGAAGGTGCTGACCACGTTGAATCCATGGTCGTGGACGCCGGTGTGCGTGGTGTAGCTTTCCATCCACTTCCTCGTTCCCTCGCGTCCGCACTCGAGGAACCAGGCCCCGCCGGTGGCGTCAAACTGCAGCAGCGCCGAGCCGTACTGGAACCCCCGCGTCCAGTCGGTCCAGTCGCGCGGCTGGTAGCGCCCCTTGACGGTGACCACGGGCGGGCCGCCGGCCGGGTCCCACGACTTTTCGATGGCCCGAATCTTCGCCGCCGACAGATCAAACAGCCGCTCGAGTTTCGGCCGCAATTTTTCGGGAGAAACTTCAAAATCGATCTGGATCATTTCGGCTTACGACCTTTACAGGCGGCGGAGATGGAAGCCTCCGTCCACGTTGATCACTTCCCCGGTAGAAAATGGAAATGCTCCCTGGGCGATGGCCGTGACCGCCCGCCCCACGTCTTCCGGGGTTCCCCAGCGCGCGATGGGCGTGAGGCCTTCGGCAATCATGCGGTCGTACTTCTCCTTCACGCCGGCCGTCATGTCGGTTGCGATGATGCCTGGCCGCACCTCATAAACGTTGATGCCGAATTCCGCCAGCCGCAGGGCGAAAAGTTGCGTGGCCATCGACAGACCGGCCTTGCTCACGCAATAATCCCCGCGGTTGACGCTGGCCGCGTAGGCCGAGAGCGAAGAAATGTTGACAACCCTGGGTTTTGCGCGCCCGGCCGGAAGGTACTGAAGTCCGGCTACCCAGTAATTCGCCACCGCCTGGGTGAGGAAATACGGACCTTTCAAGTTGGTGGCGATCAGGCGGTCAAAACTTTCTTCGGTCGCTTCCAGCAAATCGGCCCTCACTTCAGGAGCCACACCGGCGTTGTTGACCAGCACGTCAAGCCATCCCCACTCGCCCTCGATGAACTCCAGCAGGCGGCCACGGCCTTTCGGGTCCGAAATGTCGGCCTGGATGGTCTCAAACTTAGCCTTCTGCTCAGCAGGCGCGGCTTGAACGCACAGCCGCTTGCACTCTTCCGCCGCCTGGGCATTCGACGTGTAATTGATCGCCACGCCGAAGCCGGCTCGCGCCAGGCTAAGACAGATGCCGCGGCCAATGCCGCGCGAGCCGCCCGTCACCAGTGCTGCTGGAAATTCCGGAAGCATGACCTAAAACTATACCGGAGGAAATCGCTGGAATTGCAAAAAATCTGTTGCCTCGAACACAGGAACTTTTGCAGGCAGTTCCCTCGCTGGACGCGGCGGGATGATTGCCGTAGTATGCAGGCGTTTTATGCTGCCGCCAAGGTTGCCGGATTTCCCAATCGCGGCCCGAGGGCATGCAGGGTCTCCAAGTCACCGACGGCCGATTGAGGACCGCCAGTTTTTTACAGGACAGGTACGGATATGAAAACCTCGAAACTACGGACTAAGCTCTCCGGCAACACGTCACACGGTCTCCGAATGATTCTGCTCCTTGCTGCGCTGTTCTGCGTGGTGTTCGGGACTGTGCGACTTCAATCTCTTTTTGCGGCGCCGCCTGAACCGGCAAAGCCGATCTCGCTCGATCCTCAAAATCCACACTACTTTCTGTTTCGCGGCCGGCCGACGGTGTTGATCACTTCCACGGAGCATTACGGCGCGGTGCTGAACGCAGATTTCTACTACCCGCTCTACCTGAGCGAATTGCAGTCGCAGGGATTCAATCTCACCCGCCTTTTCTCGGGCGTCTATGTTGAAGACTTCGCCGCTTTCAACATTGCCAGGAACACGCTGGCCCCCGCCCCGCTGCGGTTTCTCTGCCCCTGGGCGCGGAGCACCCAGCCGGGTTACGCGGGGGGCGGCAATAAGTT
>JAJYJL010000152.1 GCA_021789565.1 Acidobacteriota bacterium | reverse complement strand
TCTAAGGTTCTTGCCTACGGCACCGATTTCCAGGAAAAAGCCATTGTCATCGATCGGAATGTCATTTCGGACATCGGTCCGGCCGTCGCCGACGAAGTGGCTCTTCGGATGACCGAACTGTTGATTGGGGAAGAGTCCACGCGCGCGATCGCGAACTTTATCATGTACAACCAAGTCAAGCCCAGCGAGCTCAAATGGACGGGTCCGGTGAACTGATTCGCCGGTCACGATCCGTCCTCGCGAAAGATCAGAAGGCACCCTGGCGTTCTGGGGTCGGATCACTGGGGTGCCTTTGTGCTGCGTTGTCAATTCTGTTGACCTAAAGGAGAGCGCTGTATGCCCATCGAGATCGAAGACGCCAAGTGCAAAGGCCATGCTCTGTGTGTGGACGCGTGCCCGTCCCATGCGATTGCGCTCGTGAATGGGAAAGGGACGGTCGTGTCGCCGGACGACTGTTCGGATTGCGAGGCTTGCATCACCATCTGCCCCGAACATGCCATCGTCGCCAAGAAGCGCGGTCTCGTCATTATTGGCGAAAAGATCAATGGCTCGCTCAAGCCGGTGGAAGAAGCGATCGCCAAGCGCGATGCGGGACTGATCCAAGCATTGGCGATTCGTCAATCCAAGGGCGGAGCCGACTATATTGACGTTAATGCGGGAACGCAGGGCACCAAGGAAGTCGAGGATATGATGTGGCTGGTCTCCACCATTCAGGAGACCACCGAGACACCGCTATCGATTGACACCACAAACCCCAATGTGCTCCAGGCGGTCCTACCGTGCGTGAAGCACGCGCCTCTTATCAACTCGTGCAATGCCGACGAGCGCCGGTTGGACGCGACCATCCCCCTCGTCAAACAATATGACTGCAAATTGGTGGCTCTCACGATGGGGCCCAAGAACAGGCCCGAGCCGCTGCCCCAGCGGCTTGAATATGCGGAGAAGATCATCGGCTATGTCCGCCAGGCCGAGATTCCCACGAATCGGATCTTCTTTGACCCCATCATCATGCCCGTATCGGTCGACAACAAGACCTCCTTGCACTATTTCGAGTGTATCAAGGCGCTCAAAGCGGCCTATCCGAACACCAAGAGCATTTGCGGATTGAGCAATGTCTCCTTTGCGATGCCCAAACGCAAGTTTCTTAATCAGACCTTCGTCGTGGCCGCGCTGGCGAATGGTATGGACGCGGCCATCCTGGACGTCCAGGATCGGAGGATGATGCTCCAGATCCTCGCGGCTCAGGCGTTGCTGAACATGGATCCGAATGTGGCTGTGTACAAAAAGATTTTTGGCGCGATGAAATGAGGTAGATTGTCCGGCGTGTGTGTTTTGGCTTGCCAGGCCCTGGCTCTGGAAATCCAAGCGGTCCTCGCGAGGATGGATCTCGCGATACCGGTCGAGTCTCTTCCCGCTGAGCTGGATATGTACCCTTCCAGGCTCCGCCGCCGACTGGAGGCGAAATTGGGCGACTTGACCGCGGAATTTGATCGCGTCGTTGTGGCTTACGGTCGCTGTTGTCCGCTGATCGACGATCTGGTCATGAAATGCAAGGCCCAACGTCTCCCGGGCGAAAGCTGTTATGAGATTCTGGGTGGTTCGGAATTCGCAGAGACGCTGGGACTAGACGGAGCGTATTACCTCACGCCATTTCTATGTCGCACCTTCGAAAGGGTCACCTCGAATGCCTTTGGCAACATCGCACAAATGAAAGAGCAATTATCTCAAACTCGAACGCTCATCTATCTGGACACCGGGATGGACCCCCGTCTGGTTGGCAAGGCAGGCGAAATCGCCTCGGCGCTTGCGATGAACCTGGAGGTCCGTCCGGTAGGACTGAAAAATCTGCAGGACCGTTTGGTTCTCGCGCTCAATGAAGAATTCTGCAAGTAAACGATAGAGGAATATGAATCCATTAGTCGCTGAACCCACTACCACCATCACAAGCACTCTCCGTGTAGAAGACATGACCTGCCCCGATTGTGCCCGGCAAATCGAGAAGGCTGTGGCCACCATACCTGGCGTCAAGACCGCCGAGACCAACTTTGGGGCGGGCAAATTGTCTGTGGTGCACGATCCCCGCCAGGCGCCGGTACAACTAATCGCCGAACGCGTCTCCCGGATGGGATATCCGACCCTGACCGAAAACGCAGAACGCTCCTCTGTGACCACGCTTCTCGAATTGGGGCGGCCGGAAAGCCCCGATTGCGCGACCGAACTCGAAATGGCCGTCGGTGCCTTGACGGGTGTTGAGGACGTTGAGATGGACTTTGACGCGGGTAAGCTGCGCGTGGTCCATGACCTAGATCAAGCTCCTCTGCCCCTGATTGTGGAGCGCGTGAGCACCCTGGGATACAAGCCAACGGTCGCGGGAGCCAATCGTCATTTCGTCAGGAGCACGGTCCGGGTCGGGGGGATGGAATGCGCGGATTGCGCCAAGCAAATCGAGGGCGCAGTCGGCGCCATGCCCGGCGTACAGAAAGCTGAACTCAATTTCGGCGCGGGCAAGCTGCAAGTTCTCCACGATCCGCAGCTCGTCTCTCTCCAACAGATCGCGCAGAACGTGACCAAACTAGGATACTCCGTCACGATGGAAACGGTCGGCCAAGTCTCTAAAGAACGGGCCTGGTATCAACAACCCCGGGTGGTGCTGCTCCTCATTGCCGGCGCCATCACCGTGCCCTTGATTGTGGTCGAGTGGCTGCACCTGGAGATAATACCTGAGCTGCTGGCGCAAGTGCTCTTTGCCGCCGCCGCGTTGATAGGTATGGTCTTCCCGGCTCGGAGTGGCTGGATCGCATTGAGCCAAAAACGCATTACCATCAACACGCTGCTTGTGGTGGCGGCGGTGGGCGCGATGTTCCTCGGGATGTGGGAAGAATCGGCTCTCCTGGTGGTCATCTTTTCGCTCGGCGAGGTCCTCGAGGCGTATGCCGTTGACAAAGCGCGTGGATCCATCAAGGCATTGGTTTCGCTCGCTCCACGCGAGGCGACTGTACTGCGCGAGGGAAAACAAGTCCGTGTCCCCACGGCGGATGTGCGCGTGGGAGAAGTGGTGCTCGTGCGACCCGGGGAAAAGGTTTCTGTCGACGGAGTGGTGACCGAGGGGACTTCGGCCGTGGACCAGTCCTCTATCACCGGCGAGTCGATTCCCGTCGAAAAGGGTCCGGGCGACGAGGTCTTTGCCTCGACGCTGAATGGCCGTGGCGCCCTGCAAATCAAGTCCACCAAGTTGGCTCGGGATACGACGCTCGCCAAGATCATCCAGTTGGTCGAGGCCGCCCAGAATAAGAAAAGTTCCGCACAGCGCTTCAGCGAACAGTTCGGCCAGATCTATACGCCGTTCATGTTCGTCGTCGCCATCCTCTTGGCTGTCATTCCCACGCTTTTCTTTGCTCAGCCCCTCGAGCCGTGGCTCTACCGGGCACTCGTCGTCCTAGTGGTCTCCTGTTCATGCTCGCTCGTGCTTTCGGTCCCCGTGGCAACGGTCGCCGGCGTTGGCAACGCCGCCCGGCATGGGATATTGGTCAAGGGTGGTCTGTATATGGAGACGGCTGGACAGGTGAAGGTCGTCGCCTTCGACAAGACCGGAACCTTGACGATGGGGCGGCCGATTGTCACGGACCTGATACCCACTCCTGGAATTTCGGAGGCGGAGCTCCTACAAGTGGCCGGAGCGCTCGAAGCCCGATCCGAGCATCCTCTGGCGGCGGCCATCCTGCAATCAGCCTCTGACAAACAAGTCGCCTTTTCTCCGGCGGAGAGCTTTACAGCCATTGCGGGCCGCGGTGCGCAGGGCGAGATTTCGGGTCAGACCTTTTATGTGGGCAATACGCGCTTGTTCCAGGAACGGGCGATGTCTCTGGATGGTTTGCAGGGAAAGATCAGTCATCTGGAAAGCGAAGGCAAGACGATCATGCTCGTCGGCAACTCCGAGCGATTGCTGGGTCTGATTGCGGTTGCCGATCAGCCGAAGGCGAATGCCCGCACGGCCCTTCAACAGCTCAAGTCGGCCGGACTGAAAAAGGTGGTCATGCTCACCGGGGATAACAAAGCCACCGGCGAAGCCATTGGACGGCAGGTCGGAGTAGACGAGGTCTTCGCCGAGCTACTGCCCGAAGACAAGATCGCCGCCGTTCGCCAGTTGCAATCGCAATATGGACTGGTCGCCATGGTCGGAGATGGGATCAACGATGCCCCCGCACTCGCCCAAGCGGATGTAGGCATTGCCATGGGAGTCGCGGGGACGGACGTCTCTCTGGAGACCGCCGACATTACCCTGATGGCCGATGATCTGCAGCAATTCGTGTATATGGTCAAACTCAGTCGCAGCACATTCGCCAACATCAAGCAGAACATTGTCTTTTCCTTGATCACAGTGGCTGTACTCGTCACTTCAGCCCTGTTCGGTTGGATGAGTCTTCCCACCGGAGTGATGCTGAACGAAGGAAGCGCGCTCGTCATTATCGCCAATGGGGTGCGCCTGTTAGGGTGGGGCGGGCGTCGCCACCTTGGCCAAGGGTAGGCGATGTCGAATGGATCGCGTGATAATGTCCGGAGGTTTCAATGGAACGAACCACTGATCCCGCCGCGAGACAAATGCTCCAGGTCGCCGCACAGCGAAATATCTCGACCGTCTGGGACCGCTCGGCAGCCCAGGAGCCGCGGTGTGGCTTCGGCTTGCTCGGCATCTGCTGCCGAAACTGCCTGCAAGGTCCGTGCCGCATCGATCCCTATGGCAATGGTGGACCCCAATCGGGCACCTGCGGCGCCAGCGCGGATACTATCGTCGCACGCAACCTGGATCGCATGATCGCCGCGGGGACGGCCGCACATTCCGGCCACGCCAAGCATCTCGCCCATACCCTGATGAAATCGGCTCTGGGACGCGCACCCGATTACCCAGTCAGGGATGAGGCCAAATTACGTAAGGTCGCTGCGCGTCTGGGCCTCGCGACCGAAGGCAAAGCGGTCGCGGAGCTCGCGCGCGAGGTCGCAGGACTGGCGCTCGCCGAGTTCTCTGAACGAGAAGAGCCCCTCCTCTTTGCCTCAACCACCCTCACGCCTGGCCGCGTTAGCGCCTTTCGCAAGCACGGAATCCTCCCGACCGGAGTCGACCACTCCATCTCCGAGACCTTGCACCGGACTACCTACGGTGTGGACGCCGATCCGGTCAATCTGCTCCTCGGCGGTCTCAAATGTTCCCTCGCCGATTACGCTGGCATGCACATGGCGACCGACCTCTCCGACATTCTCTTCGGGACGCCCAAGCCGATGGTCAGCCAAGCGAACCTCGGCACGTTGAAAGCAGAGGCGGTGAACGTAGCGGTGCACGGTCATAACCCGGTGCTCTCAGACATCATCGCCCAGATCGCTCACGAACTGGACGACGACGTGCGCGACGCCGGCGCCCCAGCGGGCGTGAACCTCGTCGGCATCTGCTGCACGGGCAATGAGATCTTGATGCGCCATGGCATCCCCTCCGCCACCCATTCCGTCTCCCAGGAGCTGGCCATCTTCACCGGGGTCGTCGACGCCATGGTGGTGGACTATCAATGCATCATGCCAAGCCTGGCCTCCATCGTCGAATGTTACCACACGCAGTTGATCACGACGATGCCGATCAGCAAGATTTCGGGCGCAACTAACGTCGAATTTACGGAAGAGAATGCGCGCACATCGGCGCAGCGCGTGATCCGCTTGGCGATCGAAGCGTTCAAAAAGCGCGACCCGCTCAAGGTTAATATCCCGAGTTGTACGAGTACAGCCGTCGCCGGTTTCAGCTCCGAATCGATCCTGAGCGCACTGGCGGCGGTCGATCCTGAGGATCCCTTGAAACCACTCATCGACAATATCGCCAAGGGGAACATCCAAGGAATCTGTCTCTTCGCCGGCTGCAATAATGTCAAGGTGACGCAGGACGCGAACTTTATCGAAATGGCAAAACGCCTGGCGCGCGAGAACGTGCTTCTCCTCGCGACCGGCTGTGGTGCAGGGACCTTTGCGCGACATGGACTTCTCACGCCGGAGGCGACGGAAGAATACGCGGGAACGGGCCTAAGAGGAGTCCTGACCTCCATCGGGCAAGCCGCCGGCCTCGGCGGACCTCTCCCGTTGATCCTCCACATGGGATCGTGCGTCGACAATACCCGCCCCATGGATGTAGCGGTGGTTGTTGCCAACAAGCTGGGGCTCGACCTCGACCAGCTTCCCGTGGTCGCCTCTACCCCTGAAGCGGCTACCGAAAAGGCGGTCGCGATCGGCGCGTGGTCCGTCGCCGCCGGTCTGCCGACTCATGTGGGAGTGATCCCTCCCGTGCTTGGCAGTCCCTTGGTGACGAAAACTCTCACCCAGACTGCTCGGGAACTCTTTGGCGGCTATTTTATTTTCGAAACAGATCCCCGTGCGGCCGCGGACAAACTCCTCGGCGCGATCCAAGAGCGCCGGAGAGGAATGGGCCTATGAAACAGATCTTTGTTCACCTAGACCGCTGTACCGGCTGCCACAGTTGCGAGGTCGCGTGCGCGGTCGAGCATTCGCAATTGAAAGGTCTCTCGGCTCTTCTCTTCGAGATACCGCGGCCGCGCCCGCGTCTCCGGATCGACCTGTCACAGGGAGAAGCGGTCCCGCTGCTCTGCCGTCATTGCGAAGACGCGCCGTGCCTCAATGCCTGCATCACCGGCGCTATCTACCGCGACCCCGCCCGGGAAGGTCTGGTACTGCAGAACCCGAACAAGTGCATCGGTTGCTGGACCTGCATCATGGTCTGCCCCTTCGGCGTCATCGGCCAACAAACGGATGGGCGTCGTGTCGCCTTGAAATGCGACCGCTGTCCCGGGCGTGCGACGCCCGCCTGCGTCGAAAGCTGCACGACGAAGGCGCTGGAGTATCAAGACGTCGAGACCTTTGCCCGCGCGCGGCGCAAGCAAGCGGCCGGGGTCATCGTCGAGGCCGAGGAGTAGGGCCTATGCGCCATGTCATTGTCGGAAACGGGGCCGCGGGGGTTGCGGCGGCGGACGCCATTCGACGCTGCGATGCCGGGGCGCAGATCGTCATGCTCTCCGACGAACCCTACCCCGCGTACTATCGTCCCATCTTGCCTTTTCTACTCTATGACGCTCCAGAGAGTCAGAACCTCTACCGCGATACGCTCCACACGCCACGGGAGGTGGATGCCCGACCGGGCGCGCGCGTGTGCGCGATCTTATCGAATGAGCGCGCCATTATTCTCGAGACCGGAGAGCGCCTCTCGTACGACAAATTGCTTCTCGCGACCGGTGCGTCCTCCGCCCGTCCGCCCATCCCGGGTCTGGACGGTCCGGGCGTCTACGGGCTTCGTACCCTGGACGATGCGATGGGTCTCAAGGCGGCAGCGGAGAAAGGCGGCCGCGCCGTAGTCATCGGCGGTGGTCGGATCGGGGTCAAAACTGCCCTCGCGCTTCGCCATCTCAATATCCCAGTGACGATCGTCGAGATGCTTCAGTGGATCATCCCACTTCAATTCGATGCCGAGGTCGCTCCGATTTTCGAGAGCGCCTTGCGCGACCAGGGAATCCAAATGCGGTTTGGGCATTCGGCGCGCGAGATTACCCGACGAAAAGGGAAGATCGAGAGTGTGCAATTGGACGATGGCACGCAGCTCCCCGCGGATTTTGCGATCGTCGCCGCAGGCGTGAGGGCGAACCTGGAGCTCGCGCGCGCCGCAGGAATAGCTACTCGCCGAGGCATTCTCGTCAATACACGGCTAGAGACGAGCGTGTTGGGGATCTATGCAGCGGGAGACGTCGTGGAGACTCGCGATGTCGCGACCGGCGATGCAATTGTGAGCGGCATCTGGACGAACGCGGTCGCCATGGGCCAAGTGGCGGGCGAGAACATGGCGGGGCGCCTGCGCGAGTATGAAGGTGCGTTTAGCCTTCTGAATGCAATGGACCTGGCAGGCATCCCGGTCATCTCCGTCGGGCTGATCAATCCGCCCGAGGGTGCGGGATATCAGGTGAGCGCCACGAGGCGGGGTGCCATCTACCGGAAATTGGTGTTCAAAGAGGAAAGGCTTGTGGGAATGGTGCTAGCAGGAGACATTCGGCGGGCAGGGTTCTATGCTTCAATGATCCGGGAACACGCCGATACGCGCCGCAGTCGCGAAGCTATCCTCGACAACACCTATTCCTACGCTCACTGTCTCCAGCACGTCCTTCCACATGTTGAAGGATTCCTCTTCTAGTGCAATCATGCCGATATTCCCTTCAGAACGGACGACGAGAAATTGACCATCCGGACCTGCCAAGGCTGCACGAAAGGCGAGCCTGGCATGCGAAATCCGTCCAGTCGATCTCCTCGCTCAACCACTCGAATTACTTCGGGTTGGCTGACAAGTTGCAACTCGGCATCGCGACGCGGATGGTGAATATGCCGGAAGCTAATGCCAGGGATGGGAAAGTAGTGATCGTATGAGCCAAGCGCCACTCGCTACCACGGGAAAGCAAATCCGCTTGACCAGCATGGCATCCTGTGCCGGTTGAGCGGCGAAAATGAGCCCCGAGGCTCTGGCGCACGTGTTGCGTCCCTTACAGGAGTTGTTCAAATCCAATGACTATCCGGATCTGCTCTTGGGACTAGAAGCTCCTGACGACGCAGCAGTGTACTGGCTTGACGATCGACGGGCGCTGATCTTCACAACCGATTTCTTCACGCCGATTGTGGACGATCCCTACGACTATGGCGCCATTGCGGCGGCCAACGCGCTCTCGGATGTTTACGCCATGGGTGGACGCCCCCTCGTCGCTCTGAGCCTCGTCGCTCTCCCATCGGAGCTCCCCGCAACAATGGTCGCGGATATGATGCGCGGGATGGCAGAAACGGTCCATGAAGCCGGGACGGTCATCGCAGGTGGTCATTCGATCAAGGACGCGGAACCAAAGCTCGGGCTGTGCGTTGCCGGGTTCGCCGACCCAGACCGTTTGATGACCAAAGGCAGGGCATGTGCAGGTGACATCTTGGTTTTGACCAAGCCGCTTGGCACCGGGGTCATCACGACTGCCGCCAAGCGCGACCAAGTAGACCCCAGCGATCTCGCAGAGGCCGTGCGCTGGATGAAGCGGCTGAACCGGCGCACCTCCGAGATTGCGTTGGAGTTGGGCGTGCGCTGTGGGACAGATATCACAGGGTTTGGTTTGTTAGGGCATGCCTGGGAAATCGCCCAAGCCTCTCGGGCTGGGCTTCACATCGATCTCGATGCCGTCCCCTATCTGAGTGGGGCGCGTCGCTACGGTGATGATGATCTATTCTCGGGAGGCACCCGGACGAATCTGTCTGCTTACGGGCAGCATATTCATTTCGACAATAGAATCCGTGAGAGCGGCCGGTTGTTGCTGTCCGATGCCCAGACGAGCGGGGGTTTACTGCTCTCCATCCCGCCCAGTCTGTTGTCCCGTTTTCGGGGAGAGATGGCGCGGGCTGGCGAGTCATGGTGGCAGATTGGTCAAGTTGAAGCTGGAGAGGATACGATCTGGGTGCAGTGAGCGACACAAGGTACGACCATCACCGCCCGCTCCCTCTTCGCCGAAAATTGAAAGGACGGAATGAGATGCCTAGCGACGATGGCATTGATAAAACTCGGAACGAAATCGAATCGGGGATGGCGCTGACCAAGTGCAGGCCGTGCGGCTGCATGCGCGATGCCCTCACTAGTCTTTCCTCCGCGGTGGCGACGATTGAGAAGCCCGAAGTACAGGTCTTCGCGGCTGAGGTCACGGCGTGGTTGCAGCAATTGGAACCTCTCAAGTACGCGTGTTTGGGGTGCGAGTATTGCTATGCTGCCGTGGGTCAAGGGGCGTTCTTTGCGGCGTTTCCAAACGCGGCGCAGGCGCCACTCGCGTGTGATTTTCAGCCTCGAGCCGACCAGTGGCCATCCGTAGCAGGCGAATATCTCGTTCTGGATAGGCAGGGTCACATCGCCGTCTCAACCCTGGGCAGCGATTCCCTCAGCGGAGAGCTGGCGCAACGCCACCCCCATGGTCTTGCCATTGTCGGCAAGACCGAGACGGAGAACATCGGGATCGACAAGATTATCAAGAACATCGTGACGAACCGCGCAATCCAGTACCTCGTCGTCGCGGGGAATGACCCGGCCGGGCATCGAAGTGGACAGACACTCGTCGCGCTCGCAAAGAACGGCGCGGACGAGAACGGGCGCGTGATTGGCTCGCCGGGCAAACGTCCTGTACTCCGCAACGTTTCACAGGCGGAGATAGAGGCATTTCGAGGGCAGGTGCAGTTGATCGACCTGATCGGTTGCGAGGATGCAACCCAGATTGCCGCCCAAGTCGAGGCGCTACGACCGAAAGCAACCGCACCGTGCGGCTGAGGGAGCGAGTGCAAAGAAGAGCCGGCGGCTCTTCCAGCCAAGGAGACTCGAAAGGTAGTCGCGACGGAATCGAGCGAGATGGTCGTGATGGACAAGGCCGGGTATTTCGTCATCC
>JAJYJL010000151.1 GCA_021789565.1 Acidobacteriota bacterium | reverse complement strand
TCCGAGGGTGTCCATCTGTTTGCGCGCGAAGCCGCGAATGAGCGCAATCGCCACCGCAATGCCCGCCGCGGCAGAGACAAAATTCTGGACGGTCAGCGCGAGCATTTGAACGAAATAACTGAGCGTGGTCTCGCCACCGTAAGCCTGCCAGTTCGTATTGGTCATAAAGCTCACAGCGGTGTTGAAGGCCAGATCCGGCGTCATCGGTGTGGCGTTGCCCGGCGGATGGCCCGTGCTGAACCCCATAGGATTAAATGGGAGCAAGCCCTGCAGCCGTTGAATGGCATACACAAAGAGAAAACTAACCAGGCTGAACGCCAGCAGTGACGCCGCGTATTGAGTCCAACGCTGCTCACTGCCCTCGCGGATGGCGCAGAGGCGGTAGATAAGCCGCTCCAAAGGCCGCAAAAGGGGATGCAAGAAGGTGCGCTCCCCCTCATAGACATGGGCCATGAAAAGACCCAGGGGCTTCGTCACCGCTAAGAGAACCAAAAAGAACACCACAATGTAAAGAACGCCGCTGGGCGTCATGCTTGCCTCCTCAAAACCGCTCCGGACGGAGCAACGCGTAAACGAGATATCCGAACAGAAATATCGCAATAATTCCAGAGATGATGTATTCCACGTTGTCTCTCCTCAAAGCCGTTCACAGGCCTTCGTGAAGGCCCAGCAAGCCGCGAAAAACAGTACGCAAATCAGGATGTAAAAAACATCGAGCATAATCGTTCTGCCTCGATTCCACGAAAATCACCTCGTGCCCGAGCTTCCGAAGCCAGTTTACCATCCTTCGCACTTCGGTCGCCCACTACCACCGCTTCCTGCCGCCCAGGACAACCAGAGCGTTTGGGGGAAGCGCGTCCCGCAGGGCCCGGAGAGATCCCCTGCACAGGAAGATTTGGACGGAAGCTTCGCCCGGAGAGCCACTCGCCAGTTTCACCAGCTTGTCTTGGAGGAAGGGAAGCGAGACGGCTGGCCTTCTTAGAGGAAGAGCGCACGGAACTGCGTCCACGAACACGAGACGGATACGTGCTCAAAGGTCATGCGCAAGCCCCCACGCTTTTCGGAGAGAGTGTTTCGTTCCCTCACCGATGCGTAAATGACTTCCACTCCGACCGCCTTACCTTGTCCAGGGTGTGGTTGACACTCGGGCCCAAGTCGAAGACCCCAAATTTGCAGTGGAACTGACAATTGATTCCCGTCCGCATTCCTCAAGGGCTTATCCGATACAACTCTAGCGGGATGGCCGTAAAGAACGCATAAAGAAACCGTAAAGATTTGTTTATTTTTTCGGTGGGACTTGCAGTTGATAGCCAACTCGCGGAACCGTCAGGAGATATTGAGGTTTCGAAGGGTCCGGCTCGATTTTTCTTCGAAGGCGGTTTACGAAAACGCGAAGATACTCGACTTCGTTTCCGTAGTCTGGGCCCCAGATGGTCTGAAGGAGCCTGGCGTGCGGAACAGGGGTGTTGCAGTTGACGGCGAGATAGCGCAGCAAATCCGTCTCCTTGGGTGTCAGCGGAGTCTCGATTTCTCCCTTTCGGATCCGGCGAGTATTGAAACACACTTCAATATTTCCCAGGTTCAGCAATTCAGCCAGGCCGTCTGCCGAAATCGGCGACCGCCGCAGCGCCGCCCTGATCCTAGCCAGCAACTCTGGGGTTCCAAAGGGCTTGGTCACATAGTCATCGGCCCCGGCATCCAGAGTTTCGACTTTGTCCCTTTCGGCGTTGCGGACAGTAAGAATGATGATAGGGACTTCGTTGGTCATGCGGATGAGGCGGCAAGTCTCCAGCCCGCCAAGGCCCGGCATGTTGATGTCCAGAAGAACAAGGTCGTACTTGTTCTTCCGAAGTGCTTCGAGCGCATCCTCACCGCTCTTGGCATCACTCACGATGTAGCCTTGCGAGACAAGGGCTACACGCATGACCCGGCGGATCTGGGGATCATCGTCCACAACAAGTATCGAGGCACCGCTCACGTTGGCTTCACCTCGCCTGGCGCCGGAAGTGAGATCATGAACTCCGAGCCCTTTTGAGAGCTACTGACTAACTGGATATCCCCTCCGTGAGCGCGCACGATCTGTCTCGCCACTGCAAGACCCATCCCTGTTCCCGCGAGTTTGGAGCGAATGTTAGAGCCGCGATAGAATTTCTCAAAAACGTGCGACTTGTCCACTTCAGGGATCCCTGCTCCCTCATCTTGAACTTTGATGACGATGCCATTGTCGATGGCCGACATCCGGACTCGGATCGCAGACGCCGGGAGAGAATATTTCAAAGCGTTATCAATCACCTGCCGGATCGCCAGTTCCAGGAGTTCTGAATCCGCATAGATGACGGGCAGATCGGGATCGGTCTGGACATCGATAGTTCTGTCTTCTGTGAGCAGCCGCAAACGTTCAATGGCCTTCGAAAGGAGCCCCTGCATAGGGCACGATGCTTTGTTCAATTGGATTTCACCGGCCTCAATTCGCGCCATCTGAATGGCCTCGGTGACAAGCCACGCCATTCGATCGGCTTCTTCATTCACGATTGTGGCGAGCTCACGTTGCTGGTCCGTGCTCTTAGTCGCGTCGAGCAGCAAGGCGCTGGCGGCCGCCTTTATCGACGTCAAAGGAGTCTTGAACTCATGTGCAATCGCGTCCAGCATAGTTGATTTCAGCTCTTCGCTGCGGCGCGCAGCTTCAGCTTGGCTTGCCGCCTCCTGTCCCCGTACCTTCTCCAGACCGATGGCGACGAGATTTGCGATGGCTTGCAGAGCACTGTCTGAGAGCACGTGGCCGCTGATTGCGAGGCTTGCGATGGGCTGGCCGCCCAGATGAATTGGGGTGATGGTGATGCCTGAAGGCTCATCTCGGAAAAGGGTTCCAAGCATAGCAGCCTCGCGCAGCTTTTCTTCGGCATTTGGCAAGTCGCTGGGTCCGGCCGAATAGATTGCGTCAGTATCGCACTCATAAAGCGCAACAGATGATAAATCGAAGATTTGCGCAATTTCCTTGGTGTACTCTTTCGGGGCTCTCCTTTGGGCTTCTGTCAATAGAATTGCTCGGCTCAGGGCATAGAGGCGTTCGGTTTCTTCTCGGCGCCCCGTGGCTTCCAATGCCTGCCGCTTGGCCCGCGCAGAGAGTTGGCTGGCTATTATGGAGGTTGCCAGGAACGCAAACAGAGCTACCCAATTTCGTGGTTCAGCAATCGTAAAAGTGCCGATCGGAGGAAAGAAGAAGTAATTAAAGCAGAGGACTGCTGTGACAGAAGCAACCATTGCCTCTAACAGTCCCCAAGCGGTGGCAATCAGCAATATCGCGATCAAGTAGGAAAAGCCCGCCGTCGTCGCATTCACGGGAACCAGGTGAAAACAGAGAAGGGTGATTGCGCCGATAGTTCCCAGGGAAGCAGCTAAACGTACCGTACTCTTGATGCTCATGTCTGGAATCCGGTAGTCACGTACGCGTATCTTACTATTTCGGGGCTGCGATGACCATTTTCTAGTGAATTCATTGGAAGCTGGTTAGGTGGATTTTCCAACGCGCATCCGTTACATCCCTGGCGAAAAAGGATTGTTTGAATGGTTTGTGCACATCCAAGGGCACGTCACAGGGTAGTGACCAGAATGAGAAACGATCTTGCCAAGATAAGTCGTTGAACGTAAGAATGATCAGAAACTGTGCGAATGTGGCCGAATTGGCAGACGGGCCAGAGTTGGAGCCTTGCCCCGAGCGCAAGATAGGACGCAGACGGTGAACTGGCCTGCCCCAGCCTTTGTGCCATCGAAAAGATGAACGTGGTGTCCCTTGAAGGGCTCCCGTTTTGGGTTCGCCTGTAGACCCTTGGCAGAATTATCTTGTAGCCGAGCGAATTTGCTCCCGGTTTCCGAGAGTACTGTATTGGCGAAGCGCTTGAGCCGGATCAACGAATTCATATCCAAGATGCTGCAATCCGCTAACATATTGGCGCAAGTCCTTAATAGGAACGGTCGAAGGGTGCAAGAAGCCGGCAGCTACGCAGCTCTGGCATACGAGGAGTTCTTTGGCACGCGCAAGTTGACCGGCAACGGTCTTGGTTCCATCCAGGGAGACATAGCCCAGGTCTTCCGGCAGCAGCATGACGCCATATTGATCGCGCTTGAGGGCCCAAGGCAGCCATCCGATAGGAAGGCGCAGCTCCCATCCTGCTCCAAAGAACTGTGATACAACTTTGTAATCCACCGGAGAGGCTGAGTAATGCGGTGTTTCCCACATCTGCGGACGCAAACCCACTGCGTCCAGGTCCGCGATGCCCTCGTCACCTTGCGAGCGCATCCATCCAGCTGAGTCGTTCGGAATCGGCGCATTGTGTTCGTGATCCCAGAACTCATAACCTTCGGCGTCTTCTGACGAACAGCAATGGTGCAGACCGTGCAGGATTATCGTCGCGCCGTGACCCTGGGCCCAGCGGAGCGAGTTTACTAACTCACGATTGTCCTGCAGTGGTCCAATAACTTTCCCCTGGACACGCAGCTCTGGAATGACACCAATTCCATAGGGAACGTGAACTCTTACCAGATAGTGCACGAATCTTTCCAATCGCGATGCCGGGGTTATCGTCGACACATCCTCGAGCCGCAGCATTGCCAGATGGTGCGTCGGCAATGGGCCCGCTCCGATGAACCGTGTCATCACGTCGCAAAATGCAAGCATCGCGCCGCGTCGCGTGACGGAATCCGAATCGAATGAAATTACGCCGTTCACAAAGAGCGCGTCCCCATCCTGGACGATATACGGCACCTTGGTACCATTCCGAAGGGCCGTGTTGTAGCTGGACAAAACAACTGCTGGTGGCCTGACGTTGAGAGCTAGAAAATCATGCAGGGCAACGGGAAAGGTCTGTCCCTTGTAGCTTACGGTTGTGTGCGGCGGGACTGCCATGTCTTCACCGCCCCCGGTATGTTTGAACGCAATTCCCGCTTTCCGAATGCGCGCGAGATGATAGCCTGACACGATCAAATGACGTGCCCGACGCAAGCGAGCGCGTGCAGCCGGCGGAAGCTGATGATTTCCGTTGAGGCCAAGATAGACAACTGCAGCAGCAGAGGCCACTTCCTGAATCGGCGCCGTATCGACGTATCCCCATGACGTTTCCGCTGAGAAATGGCGCAACGCGACGGCCACTTGCTCCGCACGTGTCGCCGCAAAGTTCTCTTCACCTGGCAAATGATCCACGAGAACGACAATCGGCCCAATGTTATCTGGCAAAATCAACGGAGAAGTTTCAACGGGGATAGCGGGGGCATTGGGGTGCGAACATCCCGAAGTCGATAGGAGTAAGATGAGAAGGGCCAGCTTAAAACGCTTCATGGTGTTAGCAAGTCCAAAACTGCCCCACGTCACAATTCCCGCAGACTGGAAAATGTCCTATGTGTCCTCATCCCCAGTGCTCGGTGTTCCTACCAGCCTCGGTGGTGAAACTCAAAAGTCTTTCGACCAGATGAGGAACACCCGGAAGTCCCCGTAGCGCGAGCCGTAGGGATTTGACAGATCGTGGACTGTATAGAAACCTCGGAGGTAGTTAACCTCAAACTGGAGATCAAGCAGGCGGCGGAACGGCGCGATGCGTACGGCGGGCCCAGCCTCAACAACGTTGTTATAGAAATCGCCGTTAGAGTCCCTCACCACGTTGATGGCGGCCAGAAGCTGCATAGGAAGAAAGTGGGCCGTTGGCAGGTTGATGCCCTCCCGAATTTGCAGATACCCGATCACATTATCGTTATAGCGGCTGTAGAAACTGATATCGCTGTACGCGTTCCCGGTCAGAGAGACGCTGCGGGACCTTTTCTGTGCAGCCTCAGCCAGGCTGGTTTCCCAAGGTTTGTACCAGTTGATGCCTGCGCGATAATCCGGAACTGCGCGCCCCTGGATCGGTTGGCTCATAAGGCTGACGGCGGTTCCAGCCTCTGCGTACAAACTCGTTCCGTGTCCCAGAATTGGGCTTTGAAGCCCAATAGAGAAGACATCGGAGTTGTCGGAATAGATCACGGGCAGGGTGCCACTGGTCGAACGGATGTCGCGCGTGAACCGCATGCCCAGGTAGGGTTGAAGATACCGGGTGGCCCTCACACCCACTTTGAAGTTTATGGGATTGATCTGGTTCGCGAATCGCGATTCATAAAATGGAGCAACATAGGCGGAAGCAAACCACCAGGCTGACTGGTGATTGACCTCAGTCAGCGCGGAAGTTGCCTGGCTACTCACTCGTGGGTCCTGATTGTAGCGTTCGGCTTCAAACATCTCACGCGCCTTTGCCAATTTGCCCATGGCCTGATAGAGGTATCCCAGTTGCATGGTTACGGTACTGTCACTGGGATCAGCCACGTGAGCCTGTTCGAAAAGGCTCAGAGCCGCTTTACGGCTTCCTTGGTCAAGCAAGGCATATGCTTTCTGCTTCCGCGCTTGCAGTTCGGATTCCCGCAGACTCTGCAAGGCCAACCGAGCAGGCTGAGAAATTTCGGGAACAACGCTGCTTGCCGCGGCTGTGAAGTATTTTTCGGCTGTGACGTTATCGTTAAGTTGCAGGTAAGCGTAACCGAGTTCGAGAGCGATTTTCAATTGCTCGGGGTGATCTCGGTACACTGTCTCGAAGTCTCGGGCAGCATCTTTAGGGGAACCGGCAGCCAGTTCCGCATAGGCAAGGTCCGTGCGCCAATCAGCATTTGATGGGTTTGCAGTAAGAGCCAACCGAAACTCCCGGATAGCTGCTTGATAGTGTTTCAGGAACATTTGATGGTAGGCTTCGTCGGCAGCCTGATAACCGGGAACTTGATTTGTCTGGGCGACGGCAGTCGGTGTCAAAGCAAGCATCAATCCAGCGAGGACCAACACTGGCGCCCGGAAGATTCTGGTTAATCGAAAACGGCACGGCTGGTTTGTCATTCGGAGCCCCCTTTTGCTTCTGCAAGCGACTCAAGTTGCCCTGAGCGAAGCGCTGCGGCAATCATTTGCGGCGAGACGAGACCCTGATCCTGCAAGACTTCGCCAAGCTTTTTACGGGTCAGCTTTTGGGTAATTAGCGCTCTTTCAAGCTGCTCGCGGTTGATCACCTCCGCCCTTACAAGCAGTTCCCCAAGGCACAGCCCATCTGAACCCTCAGCGAGGCAATAAGCACGACAGATTGCAAACCGGAGGTCATTCGCGCCGGCAAGGCTAAGGCGCACCGGGCGGCGAAGCAACTCTTCGAGCCGGTACTTCAGCTCTCGCGAGGGGTTTGCGCAGGCAACCTCAAAGGTCCCGTCCGTATACGCCACGGGAAGCACGAGCATGTTCTCCGCCATTTGTTGGGGAAGCTTCTGTAGCGAGCTTCGGTCGATCATCCGACGGGCAGAGTCGAAGAATGACAAACCAAGCTGTCTGGCAAGCACTGGCAGGAGATCGGTTTCCCTGACGTAGCCCAGGCGTTGCAGAACTTCACCCAGCTTTCCACCCATCTCTTTTTGAGTGGCCAGGCCCTCGCGCAGCTGTGTGACACTGATCAACCGATTCTCAAGCAGCAAATCGCCAAGCCGGCGCCTGTATTCACGTAGCTGTTCAGGTTTGGGAAAAGCATGGTCGGTCTTCTTCCATGCCACCTGACGCCCCGTCCTTTGTGCCGACAAAAACTGCCCGACAGCAGAAGCAGTGGCGCAGAAATTGACAGCATTACCGACTACGGCCCGCGGGATCGAAAGCAGGGCCTGCTTCCATCCTGCAATGCTGTGCACGGCGACCAGCCGCTGCACCAGGCGATTGACCATAAGGCAGGTGTCCGCCAGAATCACGTCCCAGACCCACCGGGCGGGCACCAACGATAAAATATGACTACGCGGCTGAGTGACCAACAAGAACAGCCAGTAGCCAACCACCAGATAGCCGAGGGCATTGATGACGTTGGTAAACAATGCCTTGCGATCCCGGTAGAGCATGTACCGGCCCCACAAACCTCCTTGCCATCCCAGGCTCTTCCATCCCTGAAGCGCTATGCCGAGCACCCATCGTGATTTCTGACGGACGGCCAGGCGAAACCTGTCCGGAAAGAATTCGCGAACGGCAATTAGCTCGGGGATCTGACGAACTTCCTGTCGCTTCCGCCAGAAACCGCGGGTAACGAGTTGAGACCGCAGTACGCTGAATTGGGCCAGAATGCCACGACGGTTGAAAGGCAACAGAGAAAAACCAAATTCATAATCCTCTGTCACAGTATTGATATTGAACAGCTGGTTCCCCCGCACCTGCGCTACATCGTCAAGCACCGCACGACTGAATCCGGTCCCCACCCCGGCCGAAGGAATGACGGGTCCCAGCCGCTCGCGTACAAGTAGGTCTTTGGAGTGGTTTTCGGCAAATTCATCGAGGTACGTCCCCGCCGTCCAGTGCCCGGCCGGCATTTCCAGTGGCACCACGGGCAGTTGTACCATGTCCTTGCGTGGGATGAGCCAGTTAAGGAGCCTCAACTCGAACGGATGAATGACATCCTCCGAGTCGTGCAACACCACCACCTCATAGCGGATGTCCTTCTCCTGTTCCGCGAGCAGCATTCCCTGGTGGACCCAGTTCAGGCAATCCGCCTTATTGGTGGGTCCGGGATGGGGACAAACAATCTTGTTGACCTGCTGGTACCGCTCTCTGACCGACTCAACGGCCAACTGGGTGGCTTCGTCGTTTGGATAGGTCCCAACGAAGATGTCGTACTTGCCATAGGAGAGACTCTCGATCGTATTCAGCAGCATCCGGTCTATGACCTCATGCTCGTGCCAGGCGGGAATCCAGATGGCCGTCCATTTCTCAGGTTTGGACGCTAGATTAATTTCTGTGATCGGATGAATCCGATGCCTCATGAAGAGTCTGCGGTAGAGCTTTCGCAGCCAGTAGTAGACGTCCACAAAGAGGTCGTCGATACCACTCACAAGAAAGCTAACCGCAACAATCACATTAAGGATTACAAATAGCCTGTGTACCATTATGTCCTGTCCTTCCCCTTCTTAATCAACGCAGGACCCCGAAAACGACGCTCACACTTGCAAGAGAGCCGGCTCATATTGAAAGACTCTTTCTCCGCACAATGCCCGAGTGATCCGCTCCGCCGCGTGGCCGTCGCCATAAGGATTTGCCGCGTGCGCCATGCATCTGTACTCGGCAGGATTATCAAGTAAACGAACGACTTCAGCGACAATTCGATCGGTATCAGTACCCACCAGGCGCACGTTGCCGGAGGCAACTGCTTCAGGCCGCTCCGTCACTTCGCGGAGGACCAGGGCCGGCACACCAAGCGCCGGTGCTTCCTCCTGGATTCCTCCGGAGTCCGTCAGGACCACATAAGAACGTTTCATCAAGTGGACCAACGGAAGGTACTCCAAGGGATCGCTGAGAATAATGTTGGGAATCCCCCCCAGGAGTTGATGGACCGGTTCCCAGACATTCGGATTCCGATGTACCGGATAAACCAACCGGATGCTGTTACCGTAACGGTCAGCAAGCTCCCGGAGTGCGGTGCAAACTCGAATGAGGGGCGCACCGAAATTCTCTCGGCGGTGTGCCGTGACCAGGATGAGCCTTGCCCCGGGCGCAAAGATGTCCCTCCCAGCGTCACCCAGTGTTGAACGATCCCATGGCAGGGCCTGCACCGAACGGAGCGCATCGATCACCGTGTTACCGGTCACCATCACCTGCGATTCCGGAATTCCCTCGGAGAGCAGGTTCCGCCTGGCTGCTTCGGTGGGCGCAAAGTGAAGGTCCGCAACCACACCGGCCACGCGGCGGTTGATTTCCTCCGGAAATGGTCGCCACTTATCGTGGCTGCGTAACCCGGCTTCGATATGCCCGACCTTTACACCGGCATAGAAAGCGGCAAGCGCTGACAGCGCCGCCGTAGTGGTGTCACCCTGAACGAGGACCCAGTCCGGCCGGAAAGACGCCAGGACAGGCTCAAGGCTGGTCAAGACTGCAGCCGATAGCCTCGAAAGCGATTGGCCCCTTTGCATCAAATTGAGGTCATAGTCTGGTACGATGCCGAAAAGGTCTAGCACCTGGTCAAGCATTTCTCGGTGCTGCGCCGTTACGCAGACCTTTGAGACGACACCCTCGATGTTTCGGAGTCGTTCCACGACGGGAGCAACCTTGATGGCCTCAGGCCGCGTCCCAAAGATCGACAGGACCCTCATTCCGGACTGGCCAAAACGTTCGCCAGAGCGCATGTTCTGCCATTCGGCCGATGTTCTATTGGCTCGCGACGGCAATGGCTGCGTGCCGTCCGCCCTTGTCAATGACCTAATCGGGGACGGTCTTTCCCCGCCGAGTCCGTCCTGTGCCTCAACATGACTCATAATCTATTCCTTAAAATCAGCGCCGATAGTGGTGGGAACCTGACCCCTGACCCTGAGGAAATCGAAAGGAGTCTACGAGATGCTGACAAGTCACCAACTTTGTGGGAATTGCCACACTTCTGGCTGAGAGGGATGTTTGCTGGAATTCGCCTGAAGGATAT
>JAJYJL010000150.1:2682-10591 GCA_021789565.1 Acidobacteriota bacterium | reverse complement strand
AATGAGGTTGTGAAATTCATTGAGGCCCTCTCGCAGGACGCCAACCGCTACCACGCCCTTTACGGCTGGGACGTGTGGAGCGAGCCGCACCTGGTGAACTGGGCGGGTTTTGATTATCTGAAAAACCCCGAGTTCTGCTACTGCCGCTACACGCAGGCGCGCTTCCGCGAGTGGCTGCAGGCAAAATACAAGACGCTCGCGGCGCTCAACAAGGCGTGGTACCGCGGGTTTACAAGCTGGGATGACGTAACGCCACCGCGTTTTTCAACCATCCTCTCGTTCACCGATTATCTCGACTGGCGGGCGTTCATCACCGCCAAGCTGGCCGCTGACCTGAAGACTCGGGTCGATGCTGTCCGCAGTGCCGACCACCTTCACCCCATCACCAGCCACGCGGCTGTGCCGGGCCTGTTTACCGATCCGCGCGATGGCTACGGCGAGCCCGATGACTTCCTGATGGCGGGCAGTGCGGACTTTTTCGGCACTTCGCTCTATCCCAAGCACGCCGAGTCGCGCAAGCCGTGGACATACGAGCATCTCGCGGCAGGGCTCGATTTCTCGCGCTCGGCGGGACACAGCGTCGGCAAAGGATTCTGGATCGGAGAATTGCAGGCGGGCCAGGGCGTCACCGGGATGCGCATCGCCCAGCCCGTCACCGGCCACGATGAAGCCTACTGGATGTGGCAGGTCGTTTCCCACGGCGCGCGCGAAATCGCCGTCTACGCCTGGTATCCGATGAACGCCGGCTACGAGTCGAACGGCTACGGCCTGATCAATCTGGACGGCACTCTCACGCCGCGCTCGCGAGTGGCAGGTGCAACGGCCAAAGCCATCGCGCAAAACGCCGCTTCCATTGATAAAGCCCAGCCGGCCCCAGCCGAGGTGGCCATTCTTTACAACCGGCTCTCCTACATGGTGGGCGGAACGGAACCATCGCTCTCGACGCTGGGCAACGCGGAACGCGATTCGCTCGAAGGCGTGTACCGCGCCTTTCTCGAAGAGCAGATTCCGGTGGATTTTGTCAGCACGCGGGACGTCATCGACGGCCGGGTGAAAGCTTACAAAATCCTGTTTCTTCCCTACGCGGTGATGATTTCGCACCAGGTTGCCGAGGGTGTGAAGCAATATGTGGAGCAGGGCGGGACGGCTGTGGCCGGGGCGCGCCTGGCCTGGAACAACGCTCGGGGATTTGCCAGTGACGTGATCCCAGGCTTTGGGCTGGCAAAGGTTTTCGGGGCGCGGGAGAGAATCATCCGGCCGGTAGAAGCCGCGCGGCTGCTCATGGAGTCTTCCCCCAGCCTCCCGGGCATGAAAGCAGGCGAAGTGGTTCGTGGCGACAGCTTTGAAGAAGAGCTTGAACCGCTCGACGGCGGTCAGGTGTTGGCGCGCTTTGCCAACGGCCGGCCCGCCCTGGTTGAAAACTCTTTCGGCAAGGGGAAAGCTATCCTGGCCGGAACGTTTCTGCCGCTTTCCTACGAACGCGAGCATGATCCCTCCACCGGGCGGTTGTTGCGGTCCTTGGCACGCGCCGCAGGCGTTCGTGCAGAGGTGAAAGTTTCAGGAGAGGGAACCAGCGAAGTGGAAGTCCGCCGGCTGGTCAGCGCGCAGGAGCAACTGGTATTCGTCTTCAACCATGCTGAGAAGCCCGCACAGACTTCGATTTCCGTCCACGTTCCGTGGAGCGTCCGCGAGGCAAAGGACATCGTGACCGGCCGCAGGGTGACGTTTAAGGCGGCGAACGGCAATGTGGTCCTTGACAAGAACCTGACTGGCGGCGAAATCTGGGTGGTAAAGCTGAGTGCGGCGGGATGATTTGCGCAAAAGACCCCTCACCCGCCCCGACGCTGCGGGGCGCCCTCTCCCCAAGGGAGAGGGTGTGATTTAAACGGGTTTGCCCTCTCTCAGGTGAGAGAGCTCGATCTTGGGGATTTGCCCTCTCTCAGGTGAGAGAGCTTGATCTTGGGGGTTTGCCCTCTCCGAGGGGAGAGGGTGGTGAGCGTAGCGAACCGGGTGAGGGGTGTTTTTGGACCAACTCACAGCACCCGCAATTGCGACGCATCAAGGGGCAGAGACCCGGAACACCATCATGGCTCAAGAACCTCATGCAGTTTGGGCGGTGGATATCGGCGGCACCAAGATTGCCGCCGCGCGCGTGAGCCGCGGCGGCAATCTGTCCGATTACGCAGAGATTCCAACACCTGTTGCCGGCGGGCGCAAGGTAGTGGAAGCCGTGGTGGAAATGCTGGAGCGAATGCCCACAAAGGACATCGGGGGCATTGGGGTTGACGTTCCGGGCCTTGCCTGGCCCGACGGCCGCGTGTGGGCGCCCAACATTCCCGGTTGGAAGCGCATGCCGCTGGGGCCTGCGCTCAAGAAGCATTTCGGACTGCCGACGCTGGTTGAAAGTGACCGCAACGCGTTCGTGATGGGCGAAGCCTGGCAGGGCGCGGCGCGCAACTGCAGCGACGTGGTTTTCCTGGCCGTGGGGACGGGCATCGGCGCCGGAATCCTGGCGGGCGGGCGGTTGCTGCGCGGCCATGGAGAACTGGCCGGATCGGTGGGATGGATGGCGCTGCGCAACCAGTATCAGCCCATCTACAAATCAATCGGCTGCTTTGAGGCCCACGCCAGCGGCACAGGAATTGGACTTGCAGCGAGCCAGGAATTCGGCCGCAAACTCTCCTCCAGAGAACTCACCGCGCTCGCGCGGCAAGGCGACCGGAAAGCCCGGGCAGTGCTGGAACGCGCCGGGCACGACTTGGGGCTAGGGCTTGCAAACCTCGTTGATGTTCTCAACCCTGAAGTCATCGTGATTGGCGGCGGCGTGGCCGCGGCAGGCAACCTGGTTCTCGATGTCGCGCGGAGAACCATGAAGCAATGGGGCCAGCCGCTTGCGGTGAAACAAGTCCGCGTGGTGCGCAGCCGGCTGGGCACACGCGCCGGACTGCTGGGAGCAGCCAAACTGGCGTTTGACGATTGCGACAGGCTGATGGAGCCGAAGAAGAAATCCTGAAAGAGCTCATCCGCGCCAAGGCGCTAAGACGCAAAGGTCCCGAGTTGCCCTGACAAGATGGCCAACGACCGCGAAATTCGCCGCTTTGCTCTGGTGCTGACGGCCAACGCCTGCATGTTTGTATTTGGCGTGGTGCTGCTGCTGATGGGATCTTTGCTGCCATCGCTGGAAGTGAATTACGTTCAGGCGGGCAGCCTGGGATCGTTCCCGCTGGCGGGCATTCTGGCTGCGACCATTTTGGTAGGACCGGTACTCGACACCGTGGGAGCAAAGCCTGTGCTGGCCGCTGCTCTGGTGATGGTGGCGGGCGCCGTGGCGCTGATGCCGTCGCTCCACACCTACGCGGCGCTGGCGGTGGCGGCATTGGTTTATGGCTTTGGCGGAGGCGTGCTGAACACGGCAACCAACGCCCTGGTGGCTGACCTCAGCGCGGCAGGCCGGGGCTCTGCGCTGAACCTGCTGGGATTCTCGTTCAGTCTGGGAGCGCTGGCGGCCCCGCTGCTGATGTCCACCGTGGGCGGAAGCGTGGGGACGGCTGCGGTGCTGCACATTCTGGCTGTGGGCACGGCGCTCATCCTGGTCCCTGTGCTGATCTTTCGCTTCCCGGCCGCTACCTATTCCGGAACGCGCCTGCGGGAATTGTTGCGCGTGCTGAACCATCCGCTGGTGTGGCTGTTTGGCGCGCTGCTGTTTTTTGAGTCGGGCAGTGAAAACAGCATGTTTGTCTGGGCGGGGAAGATTGTGGCCGGGGTGTTCCATTCCACTCCCCAGCGTGCCAACCTGGCGCTGGTGGGATTGAGCGCGGCCATCGGCGCCGGGCGGCTGGGAGCGAGTTTCCTGCTCCGAGTGCTGGGCAACCGAAGGACCATGCTGCTCTCCACGTCCATTACCGTGACGGGCGCGTTGGTGGCTTACAACAGCCGTGATTTTTCCGTTGTGCTGCTGGGCATGGGCATGATCGGACTGGGCCTGGCGTCGATTTACCCGACCGCGCTGGGAGTTGCGGGCGACCGCTTCCCGCGCCAGACAGGTACCGTGTTTGGCGCCATCATGGCCGTGTCGCTGGTGGGCGGAACGGCCGGGCCCAGCCTCTGCGGCACGCTGGCCGCAACGGGACTGAGGAACATCCTTTGGGTGCCCATCGTAGCGGCCGTGGCCGTGGCGACGCTGACCATTGCCGTGACCCGAGAGAGGCCGGAAGTTGGCGGCTAAGCCCGCGGCAGGCAGCAACCGGCCGGGCAGACGTCCGGCCAGGGGCCGAGCGTTCCCAGGCAGGGGCGCGCGGAATTCTCTTCCATTCTTTCCACGATCAGCTCACGGACCATTCGGGCAAAGCCGGGATTCGTGCCGGCGGCTGCGGCACGCACCATGGTGAGCCCGAGCTCTTCGCAAAGCTGCCGGGCTTCCGTGTCGAGATCGTAGAGCACCTCCATGTGGTCTGAGACGAAGCCAATGGGAACGATCACTACGTCCTTCACCTGCCCGTTGTTCGCGATTTTCTTCAGATGCTCCAGGATGTCCGGGCCCAGCCACGGCTGCGTGGGCGGGCCGCTGCGGCTCTGGTAGACGAGCGGGTCTCCCGACCTTCCGAGCGCGGCGGAAACCAGGCCCGAGGCTTCGAGCAATTGCTGGGCGTACTGGCAGTTCTCCGCCATTCGGAGCGGAATGCTGTGCGCGGTGTAGACAACGTGGGCGGCGCCTCTTCTTACAGCCGGGATGCGGTCCAGCGCTTCCCTTGCCTGCTCCGTCATGGCGGCGATGTAGCCGGGATGGTTGTAGAAGGGACGGATTTTGTCAATCACCGGAGCGCCTTCGCCCGCGGCGGCCCGGGCGTTTTCAATGTTCTCGAGGTACTGCCGGCAGCCGGAATAAGAGCTGTAGGCGGAAGTGGCAAACGCCAGCGCGCGCTTGGTTCCGTCGGCCTTCATTCTGGCTACGGTGTCGGTGAGCAAAGGATGCCAGTTGCGGTTGCCCCAATAGACCGGCAGGTGCGGACCGTGGGCGGCCAGCTCGGCTTCGAGCGCCGCGATCATCTCGCGGTTCTGCTGGTTGATAGGACTCCGGCCATCGAAATGGTGATAATGCTCCGCCACGGCCAGCATCCGTTCACGCGGAACGTTCCTGCCGCGCAGAACATTCTGCAGGAAGGGAATAATGTCTTCTTCTTTTTCCGGGCCGCCAAACGAGACCCACAGGATTGCGTCGTAGCTCACGAACCTATCTTATCCGACAGCCGCCAGTTCCAGCCAGAAGCTGCCGGGTAAGTAAGCGCAAGGAAAACGGACCGCGCCACACACCTTACACATGGCCTTTCAGTGGTGCCTCAATTTGGTTCCTACTTTGTGGCACGGCCGTCTTGGCGGTGTCTTTTGACCGCAACATGGGCGAGGACGCCCGTGCCACAAATCAAACTGAGTCAGTGCCGGTTCTTAAGCAGAGTTGAATGTGTTTCCGGACCCTATTATTTTTCACAATTAATGAGTACAGTTTATCGTATTGTTGGCTGGTCGCCAGAAACAGCATAAGGAACGTCAAGCGGGGAGGAATCGTCAGATGAAGATCATGAAAATTGGGGTGGGATTGCTGGCGGCCATGCTGCTGGCTCCTTGTTTGTTTGCGCAGACCACGGGCAATGTCCAGGTGGACTGGAGCAAGGTGCAGGAGATCTCCAAAACGACCCCGACGCTGCAGGTGGTGGTGAATCCACCGCTGCGGCGGGGATCGACAATTCATGACAGGGTTTTCGAGAACCTGAAGGCGCTGGGCGCCGACTACGTGCGCTACGTTCCCTGGCTGCCCTACCCGAGGCTGGGCGTGGCGGAACTTGAGCCTCCCGCAAACGGCAAAACGTCGTGGGACTTCTCGCTGATTGATCCCATGATGGAAGATTTTATGAACGCCACGGCGGGGCACTCGGTGATGATTAACTTCAGCACCATCCCGCAATGGATGTGGAAGACGGAGAAGCCGGTGGCGTATCCTGCGGACCCGAACCAGGTGGACTGGAACTATGAACGAGGGACGGAACTGCGCGACCCCAGCATGAAAGAAGTGGCGGACTATTATGCGCGGCTGGTCAGTTGGTACACGCAGGGAGGCTTTACGGACGAATACGGAAAACGGCACGAGTCCGGCCATCATTACAAAATCCAGTACTGGGAAGTGCTGAACGAGGTGGACTTTGAACACGGCATGACCCCGGAGTTTTACACCCGGCTCTACGACGCCATCACCGCGGCAATTCACAAAGTCGATCCCGGCATCAAGTTTGTGAGCGCGGCGCTGGCGGCGCCTTCGGTGAATCCTAAATTCTTTGAATACTTTTTGAATCACAAGGACCACAAAGCGGGAACTCCCCTGGACATGATTTCCTATCATTTCTACGCCGGCCCCTCGCCTTCACAGGACCTGGACGACTGGCAATACACTTTCTGGGACCAGGCGGAACGCTTTCTGGATACGGTGCGCTACATCCAGGCGATTCGCCAGCGGCTTTCGCCCGAGACCGAGACCGACACCAACGAACTCGGCTGCATCCTGCCCTACGACACGGCGGACCACCTGGTGCGGCCCATTCCCAATGGCTACTGGAACTTGTGCGGCGCCATGTATGCCTATCTTTACGTGGAACTGGCGAAGCAGGGAATCGAGGTAGCGGGAGAGTCGCAACTGGTGGGCTATCCCACGCAATTCCCCAGCGTTTCAATGGTGGATTGGAAGACAGGACAGCCGAATGCGCGCTTCTGGGTGCTGAAGCTTCTGCACGACAATTTCGGCCCGGGCGACAAGCTGGTGAAGACCGAGGGCGGATCGAGTGCGGTTTACGCGCAGGGCTTCGTGACAAAGTCGGGACAGCGCAAATTGCTGCTGATCAATCGGCGCAACCGGCCTGCAACGATTTCACTGCCGGGAGCCGCCGGCTCAAGCGAACAGTACGCGAACGAGGAGACGGCGGAATCCGGCGTGGGAACCACACGCCTGGCGCGGGACGGAACGGCCCTGGGGCCGTTTGAAGTGAGCGTGATTACGATGAAGTGATGAGGTCGCGAGAAGCGGAGGCAGGATGCAGATCAGCGAAGTGAAAGTCCACGTGGTTCCGATGAGCCCCTCATGGCTGAGCGAGGGCGTCATTGCGAACCCGATGTCGATCTACCCGGAATACAAGGCGAAGCGCTCGAGCTGGTTCGGCCCGATGTCCGCGGCGATTGTTGAGATCGTCACCGATGAAGGCCTGCACGGACTGGGCACGGTGGGAGGCGGCAAAGGGAAACTGGCGGCGGCCATCATCGATGAGCAGTTCAGGCAGCTTCTGGTTGGCAAAGATCCTTCGAATATCGAACTTCTGTGGGAGCAGATGTTCCGGGCGTCACTGTTCTATGGGCGCAAAGGGATCGTGATTGAAGTGATCAGCGGTATCGATCTGGCGCTGTGGGACCTGGCCGGCAAGGCAGCGGGCAAGCCCGTTTACGAGTTGGTTGGAGGAAAAACCAAAGACCGCATTCCGGTCTACGTGACCGGCAACCTGACCGAGCGGCACCTGAAAGAGGGCTTCCGCCACGTGAAGCTGGCAGTCCCCTGCGGCCCCGCCGACGGCCAGGAGGGCCTGAGGAAGAATGTCGAACTGGTGGCAAGGACCCGCGAGCTGATCGGCCCCGAGGGCGACATCATGCTCGATTGCTACATGGCGCTCGACGTTCCCTACACCATTGCCCTGGCCAAAGCCGTTGCTGAATTCCGGGTGCTGTGGATTGAAGAGCCCGTGCCGCCGGACCAGATCGATTCCTATCGAAAAATCAAGGACGCCGTGCCCGACGTCCTGATTACCGGCGGCGAGCACGAATTCACGCGTTACGGGTTCCGCGATCTGATCGAAAAGCAGGCGGTGGACATCCTGCA
>JAJYJL010000150.1:0-2672 GCA_021789565.1 Acidobacteriota bacterium | reverse complement strand
CCGCGCGGGCGGGCTTTCGGAGCTGAAAAAGATTGCCGCCATGGCCGGCGCCCACGATCTGCCGGTGATTCCGCATGGCGTGGGAGCTCCCACTTACCACTTTGTGATCTCTACCGGGAACGCGCCGCGCGCGGAGTTTGTGGACATCTTCGCCCAGGGAGGCCTTCCGCTGCTGAAGGGCGAGCCGCAGCCGAAACACGGCTTTGTCGATATTAGCCCGTCGCCCGGCTTTGGCTACGAGCTCGATGAGGACGTGCTCTTCGGAAAATCCCGTGCCGCCCTCATCTGGTAGGTTCCATCTCCACTATGGCTGTGATGTAGGTCACAGACTTGCCCGTAAGTCGCTTGATAGCTTCAGGCAGGACTCACGGGGTTAGTGTGTTCGTCTTCCCCCTGTCATGCGCGTGAGAACCGGGGCAGGTTCGTTCCATGGAGGTTGGACTTCGTGGATGTTTAGAAGCAGGCCTTCTTTTGGATTCAAGGCTTGCCTGCGGTTGAAGAAATCTGATAGCCGGATAACGGAATGCCATGAAGAAGCTGATCCAAGAACTGCTGTCGGAGGCCCCGGTGCTTACGGATGGCGGCTGGGGAACGGAAATGCAGGCGCGTGGCCTTCAGCCGGGAGACTGCACCGACGAGTGGAACCTGTCGCACCCGGAGCGTGTGGAGGAAGTCGCCCGGGCTTACGCTGAAGCCGGCAGCCGGGTGATCCTGACCAATACTTTCGGCGCTAATAGCATCCTGCTGGCCCGCCATGGCCTGGCCGGGAAAGCGAAGGAGATCAACCGCGCCGGGGTGGAGATTTCGCGCCACGCCGCGGGCGGACGGGCTCGAGTTTTTGCCTCAATGGGACCGTGCGGAAAGATGCTGTTTGCGGGAGAAGTGAGCGAGGAGGAAGTAACACAGGCTTTCGAGGAGCAGGCACACGCACTGGCTGGAGCAGGCGCCGAGGCGATTGTGATTGAAACCATGAGCGATCCCGGTGAAGCGAAACTGGCAGTCGCGGCGGCAGCCGCGACGGGCCTCCCCGTCGTTGCCTGCATGACTTTTGATTCCGGACGTCAGCATGACCGCACCATGATGGGAACCACGCCGGAAGAAGCAGCCGCGGCACTGGCTGCTGCCGGCGCCGACGTGGTGGGCGCCAACTGCGGCCAGGGCGCGGAAGGATACGTGGGGATAGCGAAACGGCTGCGGGCCGCTACAGGTCTGCCGATTTGGATGAAGCCGAACGCGGGCCTGCCTGTGTTTTCAGACGGAAACGTCCATTACGACACCACGCCACAGGACTTTGCCCGGCACGCGCAGTCGCTGGTTGGGGCCGGAGCAAGTTTTATTGGCGGCTGCTGCGGCACGGCGCCCGGGTTCATCCGTGAACTCGCAGCACGACTGTAATCCGCGCGAAAGGCCCGGAGCGGACTGATGCGCCTGCGATTGATCAGTTGCGAAATTTTTTTCCGCGAAATGTGCGCGCTGATTGCGCGTTCGCCCCACACGATTGACGTGGAATTCCTGCCCAAAGGACTGCACGACGTGGGCACGGCGGACATGAACGCGCGCCTGCAGGAGGCCATCGACCGGATTGACAACACCCCCTACGACGCCATTCTGCTCGGCTATGGCCTGTGCAACAACGGCATCGTGGGACTGACCTCGCGCGCGAGGCAACTGGTGGTCCCGCGGGCGCACGACTGCATCACGCTCTTCATGGGCAGCGCGTCGCGTTACATGGACTACTTTCAGAACCATCCCGGCGTTTACTTTGAAACCACCGGCTGGATTGAGCGCGGCGGAGCAGACGGTGAGTTGAGCCAGCTTGCGTTGGGGAAAAAACTGGGCTTCCTGCAGACCTATGAGGAAATGGTGGCGCGCTACGGTGAAGACAACGCCCGCTACCTCCAGGAGGAACTCGGCAACCTCACCCGGCATTACCGGCAGTTCACATTTATCGAGATGGGCGTGGAGCCCGATGGAAGTTTCGAAGAACGCACCCGTCAGGACGCGGAGGCACGTGGCTGGGCGTTTGAAAAAGTACGTGGCGACCTGGGCCTGCTCCAGCGCCTGCTGAGCGGACCGTGGGACGAAAAGGAGTTTCTGGTCGTGCCGCCGGGATTTCAGATTGTGGCGAAGTACGACGAAGGGATTATTGCCGCCGAACCTGTTGCCCCCCGGATGGATGGGCTGGGCAGCAAGCCTTAAAGGAAGATGATGAACGGGCGCGAACGAGTACTGGCTATGTTGGACGGGCGGGCAGTGGACTGCCTGCCCGCGATGCCGATCACCATGATGTTCGCCGTGGACCAGGTGGGGAAGAAATACTACGAATATGCCACGGACTATCATGTGCTGGCCGATGCACAGGTCGTGACCGCCGAGGCTTTTGATTTCGATCACGTTTCCGCCATCGCCGAGACCCGGGAAGCTCCAGACTGCGGGGCGGTCGTGGAATACTTTGACGACCAGCCGCCTTCCGTCGTGGAAAGCCGGGCGCTGCTGGCGGACAAGGGCGCTCTGGCCCGGCTGGAAATTCCCGACCCCCTGGCGGGACCGCGAATGCGCGACCGCCTCAAAGGCATTGAATTGCTGAAGGAGCGCGCGGGCGGAGAAAAGGTGGTGGAAGGCTGGGTGGAAGGTCCCTGCGGGGCTTCGTCAGACTTGCGCGGCATCAACAC
>JAJYJL010000149.1 GCA_021789565.1 Acidobacteriota bacterium | reverse complement strand
GGAAGAGCGCTGGTGGAGAAGATTTTTGGCGAAACACTGAAAGCCTGCCGCTCGCTCGGCATCACGGTCTGCGGCGGTCATACCGAGGTCACCGTCGGTCTCGATCGTCCGATCGTGGTGGGCCAGATGCTCGGCGAAGTTGAGCCGGGCAGGCTGGTCCGCAAGGAAAGCCAGCGGCCGGGCGACCTGTTGATCCTGACCAAAGGCGTGGCCATTGAAGGCACCACTATCCTGGCGCGGGAAAAGGCAGGCGCCCTGCGTGGAAAGATTACGGCAACGCAACTTCGGCAGGCGCGGCAATTGCTATTGAAGCCCGGCATCAGCGTGGTGCGCGACGCGCAAGTGGCGGTCGAACACGGTGATGTCCACGCCATGCACGATCCCACCGAAGGCGGTGTGCTGACGGGGCTCGTCGAAATGGCGCGCGCGGGCCGCGTGGGTCTGCGGGTGTGGAAGGAAAAGATTCCGGTGCTGGCGGAAACGCGACGTCTGGCGCGGGTGCTCAAGTTCGATCCGCTCGGCCTGCTGGCTTCCGGGGCCCTGCTGATTGCCACCGAACGCTCGAGCGCGCCGCGCATTGTCACCGCGCTTCGCCGCCGCCGGATTGCCGCGCGCATCATCGGCGAGGTTCGCCCTGCGAAAGACGGCATCAAGATCGTGGAACATGGCCGCGCCCGCCCCATCAAAGTTCCCGAGCGCGACGAGATCGCGCGCCTGCTGGAGTGAGCCGCTCGGCTGAGCTTGCACATGTCCAATAAATTTCGCTCTCAGCTCTCGCCCTTGGAGAAAGAGTGTCCCCATTTGTCAACACGGATGAGGGGCGGGTTTGTCGCCTCTTTTTTGAGGCCATCCCTACAAGTCGACGACCGCGATTGCCCTGCAGCGAAGGCGCGTTGCCCAATGACTAGGCGAGGGCGGAATTTAGCTTGGTGAACCAGTTCCCCCATCTTACCGTGTCATCAGGCACGGGAGGCGGCGAGAGAGCGAGAACTCCCGCTTGCTGAAAGATTAGCGCTACGCGATCTACTTGCCTTGGATTCGTATCCACAACAATCACGTTTCTGATATTGCGCCCGTGCTCCTTCAGATGACTCACCAGTGCCACATCGTACGGGTTGAACGCGGACCCAAATACGAGGAGGTGGGTCGAATCCCTCAATACCTCAGCAGCCAAACCCCATTCGAAAGCAAGGTCAGGAGGTTGCGTCTTTTCTGGAGTCGGAGCCACAATGAGCGCATCACCTGTAATTCCACGCCTGCCGTCGGTGTACCGCCCGCTCAGGTCCCATGAGATGCTTCCGTGCATCTTTGCCAACGGGATTGACCCTTGAAGCGTTACGGGATTGCGCCATTGCGAAACAGGGTACGGCCCACGCCCCGTTAGCACTTCGCCACACTTCCCGTAGTTGAAAAGCTTGGTTCCAAGCGCGTACTCCACGAGCAGGTCGTAATTGGTTGTGACAATTCCGGAGAGGGAATGGATGAAGCGAACAAGGAAATCACGTGCGAGCGCAACGCCTGCCCGCTGGTACTTTCTATTCTCATCAATCATCAACACGTGGCGACGCCACTTTCCTGCATGCCATTCCCTCCAAATATAGGGTTCTGACAACCGCCGGGATATATACCATAAGATGGTCGTACGAATCTTATTAGAAGCTTCCAGTGCATGCGCGATGAATTCCTCTGACAGTCCTTCTGGGTGTTCCACATCCCACGAGTTCTTTGCTTGACGCACAACTTCAAGCTTCCGTTCATCTCTGACACCGAACGGCTGAACCGCGAAATCAAATAGGTCAGCCGCCACGGGTAGGCCAGCCGCCCACTTTGGGAAACCCGCTCCTAGCAATAGAGAAAGCTTTGGCATCCACAATTCCTGATTGACGGCAGGCACTGCTCAAAAAAGTGTCCCCTGGTCGCGGTCGGGGGGATTTCCGAATTCGAAGCGGAGGGCGTTGTGCGACCGTCTATATCAGCTTGATCACCACGCGCCGCCCGACCATCGCGGCAGCGCGCTGAAGGCTAGATAGCGTGATGTCATTATTAGCATCAAGGATGCGGTCAACCTGAGTGCGGCTCGTTTTAAGCAAAATTGCCATCCGCGCCTTGGATATTTTCTTTTTCTTCATGGCCTGTGCAAGTTGCCAGGCCACGACCTCTTTAATCGCCTGTGCTTGGGACTCCTCAAAGATGCCCTCCTCCTTGAGGAAATCATCAATGCTCGAACCCATATGTTTCTTGCTCATTGCTCTAACTCCTTCTGACGCGTGCGGGCTAACGCCAAATCCTCCTTCGGTGTTGTTCGCGTCTTCTTGATAACCCCGTGCAGGGCCACGAGGTGCTCCCGATAAAGACAAAGCAGCACGCGTGCAGTCCGCTTTGTGGGCAGGTTCGTTCGCACTTCCCATAACCCCTTTCCTAGCGGGCGGCAGAGCGGCATGCCCACCGGCCACCGCCATTGCGCTCGCAACAGGTCTTGCCCAATCGCTCTGCGCTCTACTTCCGGCAACCGTTTCAGCCACTCCCGGACGGGCTCGGCGCCCGCCCCAGTACGGAAGAAAATGAGCTGGATTTTCTGGGGCGTCGGAGCATTTTTCATCATGCACCTTATAAAGTACATGTACCATAAAAGGTGCGTTTTTGCAAGCATTCTTTGAGTAGAGGTCCGGAAAGGGTGTGCCCTCCTCCGCGATCCACACTCTTCCTTCGATACTGTTGGCCACCAGCACGCTTTTGTGACAATTGGCCCGGTGAGCCCCCTTTCTTTCTCTGGAAGCCCTCTATTCTTCAACGCCTTCAACAGTGTCGAAGGCTTCCTTGCTGCTAACCGGTTCAGCAAATAGCTAGCGTCGGCTCTCCCGCTTGCCCCCGGGTGCCGCGCAAATTGCGCATTGCTCGATATACGTGCCATCGCCTTGCGGGATGGAAGGATTCAAAACAGTGTTCCCTGGTCGCGGTCGGGGGGGTTTTCGATTTCGTAGCGCACGGGAGCGCTCAAGCTGAAGCGCGCGTGGTCTTCCTGGATGACCTGCCGTTTTGAAAGTTCCTGGAGCAGGCTTTCGGCGAACCCGACCGGCCGTTCGATGATGCGCGCCAGTTGGCCGATATCCGCCTGGGGCGTTTTGTGCAGGTACTTCAGGACCAGGAGGCTTTCCAGCCGGGTAAAATCTTTTCCCCGGGACCGGATGAATTTGGCAAAGTTGGTGTCCCGCTCGAGCGGAACGATGGCCGTGAACGCTTCGGCGTCACCATCGAAATATGGGAAGTCGTGCCCGGAGGCGACGGCCTCCTGGTAGACGATGTCGATTCCGCTGCCGCTCTTCTCGCAGAAGCCCAGCAAAGCCGCCGCTTCCGTCAGCAAGGGGTTGCGGTGCACAGGGCTGGCGTTGATGAGGTTTCGAGGGCTGAGGTTCCGCAGGAAGCCGCCGGGGTTCTGGATTTCAAGCAGATGGTCAGGCGTGATTCGCACGTTGACAGGCTCGGAAGAGCGGTAGGACCTGTGAATCAGCGCGTTCACCACCAGCTCACGCAGACAATTTTCAGGAAGGGAGGACGCTGTGCATGCCGCGAGGTCACCGCGGCGCGTCCACAAGTCGCGGAAGGTGTCCGCGATATTCTGCTGGATGTGGATGGTGTAGGGTCCTGAAGACGCACCCTCTGAACCGTTGAGGGTGACGCGCAGGAATGCGGAGCCCGTCAGGCTGGACAAGAACTCCTTCCTGCCGAACAGCAGCGCGGCCGCCAGAGTAACCGCGGCGTCCTTTTCACGCGGGCGGACGAGGTTGAAATCCATCAGCAGGTCTTCTATGGAGCGGCGGGATTCCCTCCAGCGCTGGGGCTGCCGCGGACGGACCGCGTGGTTGGTGAACGCCCAGTGCAAAGATTCGTTCGAAAGGCTGTCGAGACCGGCGCCGTCGAGGAGAACGGCCGAGGAGTCATCCTGGGAGCTCAGATGGTCAACCTCGCAACGGCCACCTTGCCGGACGAGGCACACGCCACGGTGCGTACGGTGCATGCCTGCAATAGTCTTTCGCGGAACGAGCAGGACGAGGCAATTTTGCGCTGCGGGGGGCGTGGAGGGTACGGCTTCCCCCAGCCGGCAGGCCGTGCATTCCACCGGCGGGTTGCTGTGTTTGCGTACCGACTCCTCCAACCACTCAGGCGTGACCTTTTCATGGGGGCACGGAGGCGCCTCATCAATCAGCCGCTGAGGATCCAGGCCAAACAGGACAATCCCCCCGTCCGTGTTGGCCATGCAAACGGCCGCGTCGGTTGCTTCCTTCCAAAGATCCTGCTCATTGCCGCACCATCCAAGGACTTCAAAAATGCTCCTTTCCACCTGGCCCGGTGGAGTATTGCGCAACTGCTTGACAAGGTCCGGCAGGCGCCCCAGCAGTTCGTAGGGAGTCATCGGCATCCCAAAATGATGGAAAGATGTTGTCACTTGTTTCGAGACTCTGGCAGGCCGGGGGCAGATCAGCCCTTTGTTTTAGAGCACCCTCTCATCCCCGCCGGATTGCCAGGCCATAAAACCGGGAGGCAGACTCTAAATCACCAGACCTTCGTCATCCTTCTTTGTCAACTTATTGGTATCTTCGTTTGTATATCACTGGCAGACACGCGAATCAAGTTGCAAGTGTTCCGAATGAGACAGAAGTTGGGTGAAAGAGGGATGGAAAACGGCCCCCGTGAGGGAGTTTCGGGCCGGGATTCCGGCCGTCCACAAGGCTAGAAGGCGAGGCTCTAGCAGACGGATTGCGAGGTTTTTTGCGGGGCAATTCAGCGGCCCGCTGAGGGGGCTAGGCAGTAGCTTGTGGAAATTCCTGTAAGTTACACATTTTAGAGTGGAAAGACTAATTGGAATTGGCTGTGAATCTGTGCTAAACTAACGGGTTGAAAGTGGCCGTAAACGGCACGGCTGTGTCACCCGCTTCAAGAAAATCTAACGCTTACAGAGCAAGGAAAAAATCGGGGGAGAACGACCGGAGGAACGGGGCCCCCCGGAAGCTGCACGGTAAGGGAGCGAGGAGTCTGCTTACAGAACAGCTATTGGATTGATTTGCGGCCTTTTCTTACCCATTGACACCACTATGAATGCCTGGCAAGAAGTTCTGAACTATCTCAAATCGAAGGTCAATCCTCAAAGCTACCAGACGTGGCTCAAGCCCACACGCTACAGCCACTCAGAGGCTGAGACTCTGGTCGTTCGTGTTCCCAACCAGGAATTTCTGGAGTGGATTCAGGAAAATTACAACGCTGGCATTCAGGAAGCCCTGGACAAACTCCGCCTGGGGTTCAGTGGAATCCGCTTCGAACTGGAAATACAGCCGGAAAAGAAATCGTCGGGAAATGGAGAGGCAAAGCCACGGCAGGGCAAGCTGGATTTTGAGTCGGTGGACCACCAGTTGAACGCCCGGTACACCTTCGAAACCTTCGTGGTGGGGTCGTGCAACCAGTTTGCGCACGCCGCCGCGCGGGCGGTGGCGGAAACGCCGGCCAAAGCCTATAACCCGCTTTTCCTGTATGGGGGCGTGGGGTTGGGCAAGACCCACCTGATGCAGGCCGTGGGACACTTGATGAAGCATCGCCAGAGAGACATGCGCCTGGCTTACGTTTCCTCCGAGGCTTTCACGAATGACGTGATCAACTCCCTGCGCTATGACCGGATGGTTTCCTTCCGCGACAAATACAGGAATGTGGATGTTCTGCTGATGGACGATATCCAGTTTATCGCCGGCAAGGAACGGACGCAGGAGGAGTTTTTCCACACCTTCAACACCCTTTACGAGGCCCAGAAACAGGTGGTGATCTCCAGTGATCAGCCGCCCAAGGACATTCCGGGCCTGGAGGAACGGCTGCGTTCGCGCTTTGCCTGGGGCCTGACGGCGGACCTGCAGCCTCCCGACACGGAGACCAAGCGCGCCATTCTGGCCAAGAAGAGCGAAGACCAGGGCGTCAAGCTTCCGGAGCCGGTGGGAGAATTCATCGCCACCCGCATCAAGACCAGCATCCGGGACCTGGAAGGGGCCCTGACCCGCTTGATTGCCTATTCGTCCCTGACCGGAGCGGAAATCTCCCTGCCCATGGCGCAGCAGGTTTTGAAAAATATTATCGACCTTGATCAGCGGCGTGTCTCGATTGAAAACATCCAGCGCCTGGTTTGCCAGGAATATGGATTATCCCTGACCCAGTTGAAGGCCAGGGATAACAGCCACGCGATTGCCTTTCCGCGGCAGGTGGCCATGTACCTTTCAAAGGAATTGACGCCCGCCTCTTTGCCGCAAATCGGCAGAGAGTTTGGCGGAAAGCATCACACGACGGTCCTGCATTCAATTCAGAAAATTGAGCTATTGAGGAAAACTGATAAAGATTTGAACAGACTTCTCAACAAGCTTAGAGACACATTGAGTTAGGTTTACGGGTTTTTCAACAATAAGGGTTGAAAAGAAGAGTGTGAATACAGACGTGAGATCAAACCATGCACAGCATGGAACAGAAAGAGGGAAGGTATCCACAATAGCCCGTGACAGCCTTCGGGCATTAGTAGAGGGTCTTGAACGTTTTCCACAAGTCCACAGCCCCTACTACTAAGACTCTATATAGAAGGAAATTTAAATAATGGAACTCTCAGTAGAAAAGAGCCTCCTCCTCAGAGAATTGAACCTCACACAGGGTGTCGTCGAGAGGAAAACGACCATTCCAATCTTGTCGAACCTTCTTCTGGAAGCAGCGGATTCTTCCCTTCGGATCAGCGCCACGGATCTGGAACTTGGAATTTGCTGTGGTTGTCCCGCCAAGATCAAGAAGGAGGGGTCTGGAACGATTCCCGCAAAGCGGCTGCTTGAGATTGTGCGCTCTTTGCCCGAAAAGGAAGTGAAGCTCAAGCTCCTGGAAAACCACTGGGTGCAGGTAACCTGCGAACGCTCTTCATTCAAGCTGGTTGGAATGGCCAGGGATAATTATCCTACTCTGCCGGCTGTTCCTGATGCTCTGGTTTCTCTGTCGGCGGACGTTCTCTCGACCATGATCAAGAGAACAATTTTCTCTATTTCGAGTGAAGAGTCGCGATATACGCTGAACGGCGCCCTGCTGATCCTGAAGCCGGACAATGCGGCAATGGTGGCAACAGACGGGCATCGCCTGGCCCTGATTGAGAGCGACCTGGAAGTGGCCGGGCTCAAAAACGAATTGCGGATACTGATTCCCAAGAAGGCCATGGCGGAACTGCAAAGGCTGCTGGCCGAAGCTGGAGAAGATTCCAAGATCGGGATCTCAAAGGACGAGAGCCACCTCTATTTTTCAATGGGCCATCGCGTCCTGATATCACGGATGCTGACCGGACAATTTCCGAATTACGAGGCCGTCCTGCCGCGCGAAAATAAACTGCTGATAGAGATCGACCACGATGTCCTCTCCACCGCCATCCGGCGCGTGGCCCTGCTGGCGGATCAGCGGTCCAGGGCCGTCCGCCTGAAATTAAGCGATGGGCAGATGGAGATTTCTTCTTCGAGCGGTGAGTTTGGTGAAGCCCAGGAAGTTCTGGAGGTGGCATACAGCGGCGAAGCCATGCAGGTTGGATTCAACTATGAGTATCTGCTGGACTTTCTGAATGTGGTGGAGGGCGGAGGGAAAGTCCGGCTGGAATTTAAGGATGAGCAGAGCGCGGGGCAGTTGCGCTCGGGCGAAGATAAGGCGTTTCGATACCGGTACGTGGTGATGCCGATGAGGGTCTAGCGCTCTGCAGATTGTGTGCACCCGCTTACCACTGGATCCAAACCCTTATGGGAAAAGCCGGTTTGTGTGCGCCGGAACTCAGAGTCCCGAATACCTCCAGTTGATTGCGGGCAACTCAGGATCATAAAGGAAGCATTGATGCATCGCGCGGGAATGGAAGCAGAAGTTGGTTTCCGGCTGTGCGGTGCCAGGGTGGCATGGAGTTCACCCCTACGGAGGAATAGCGAGTGAGTAAGGTTAAAGAAGTGCTTGAGCAGGAACATAACACCTATGACGCAGCCAGCATTAAGGTGCTTCGGGACCTGGATGCGGTCCGCAAGAGGCCGGCGATGTATATCGGCTCCACTGGTCCGGTCGGGTTGCATCACCTGGTGTGGGAAGTGGTTGACAACGCCGTCGACGAGGCGCTGGCTGGGGAATGTGACCGCATTGATGTGACCGTGCACAGTGATAATTCCGTGACGGTTGTGGATAACGGCCGGGGAATTCCGGTTGACATGCACAAGGAAGAAGGCAAGCCGGCGGCCGAAGTTGTGATGACCGTGCTGCACGCCGGAGGAAAATTTGACACCAAGAGTTATAAAGTCTCAGGCGGTTTGCACGGTGTGGGAGTCTCTGTAGTGAATGCGCTGGCCGAGTGGCTGGAACTGGAAATCTGGCGCGACGGATACACCTGGGAGCAATCCTACGCGTTCGGCAAACCTACCAGTACGTTGAAACAGGCGGGGAAAACAAACCGCCGGGGAACCAAAATCACTTTTCTGCCGGATGCCACCATTTTTGCTTCCATCGACTTCAACCATGACACCCTGGCACAGCGTCTGCGTGAACTTTCTTTCCTGAACAAGGGCCTTACGATTTTTCTGAAAGACGAACGAAACAACAAGGAAACGGAATTCCGCTACAACGGTGGAATTGCGGAATTCGTCAAGCATCTGAACAGGAACAAGGAAACGCTTCATCCCGTGCCTATTTTTGCCGAGGACGACAAGGACGACATGCACTTGGAGATTGCCATTCAGTATAACGATGGCTACGCGGAAAATGTCTTCACTTTTGCAAATAACATCAATACCGTGGACGGGGGTACTCATCTCTCCGGGTTCCGCTCCGGCCTGACCCGCGCCATCAACCAGTTCGGGCAGAACCAGAACCTGTTCAAGGACGTCAAAGACAACCTCTCGGGCGAAGACGTGCGCGAGGGCCTGGTGGCCGTCGTCAGCGTGCAGTTGCCGCAGCCGCAGTTTGAAGGTCAGACCAAGGGCAAGCTGAACAGTGATATTCAGAGCTCTGTAGGAAGCTTCGTCTACGAAAAGCTGATGGAAACGTTTGAGAAGAACCCCACAGTGGGCCGCAAGATCTGCGCCAAGGCAATAGACGCAGCGCGCGCGCGCGAGGCGGCCCGCAAGGCGCGTGAACTCACGCGCCGCAAGGGAGCGCTCGATTCCGGCGGCCTTCCCGGCAAGCTGGCTGACTGCCAGGAAAAAGATCCGGAGCGTTGCGAGATTTTTGTTGTCGAGGGAGATTCGGCGGGCGGCTCCGCCAAGATGGGGCGTGACCGCCGCTACCAGGCCATCCTGCCGCTGCGAGGCAAAATCCTGAATGTTGAGAAGGCGCGTTTTGACAAGATGCTGGGGCACGAGGAAATTCGCGCCCTGATTACGGCCCTCGGCACAGGGATCGGCAAGGACGATTTTGACGTCACCAAGCTGCGCTACTCCAAAGTGATCATCATGACCGACGCGGACATCGACGGGTCACATATTCGGACGCTTCTACTGACCTTCTTTTACCGCCAGATGCCGGAGTTGGTTGAACGCGGCCACATCTATATCGCGCAGCCGCCGCTCTACCTGATCAAAAAAGGGAAGAGCACAAAGTACATTCACGATGAAAAAGAATTCCGTCGTGAAGTGTTGCGGCGCGCCACGGAGGACCACGCGGTCGAGGCCGGAGAAGGCGCCGGCAAGGTCCGGCTCCAGGGTGGCGAACTGACCAACTTCCTGGTGGCCCTGGGAGAGTATATCGAACTGTTTGACAAGATCGAGAAGCGGATGGCGGACCCGCGGCCTGTCGATGCCATGCTCCGGGAGGAGCTCGGAAAGAAGACGGAACTGGAAAGCCAGGACAAATTGAAGCAGGTGGCCAAAGAACTGAAGGCGGAAGGATTCAAGACGGAAATCAAGCTCGACGAAGAGCACAACCTCTACACGCTGGCTTTCTCCAGTGAGAACCTGAGTGAGCGGGTGATTGGCTGGGAACTGATCTCAAGCGCTGACTATAAGCGCCTGCTCGACCTGCACCGGCGCGTCCGGGACAACGACAAGCCGCCCTTTCTGGTTTCAACCAACGGAAACCAGTTGACCATCGAAGACCGCAAAGAACTGCTGGAGCACATCATGACGCTCGGCAAGAAGGCGTTCACCGTGCAGCGCTTCAAGGGACTGGGCGAGATGAATCCCGACCAGCTTTGGGAAACCACCATGGACGCCGAGAAGCGGACCATGTTGCAGGTCAGGATCGAGGACCGCACCGAGGCCGAAGAGATCTTTACGATCCTGATGGGCGATGCCGTGGTGCCGCGCCGCGCCTTCATCGAGCAAAACGCCCTCGACGTGAAAAACTTGGATATCTAACCCGACTCTAATCAAGGTTGGCAAGCAAAGAAAAAAAGGGAAAGTTAATTTATGGGTGACCAGGAGCTGATCAGGCCTTCGAATGAAGTGCCTGTGAACATTGAAGACGAGATGCGGAAATCGTATCTCGATTACGCCATGAGCGTGATCATCGGGCGGGCGCTGCCCGACGTGCGTGACGGGCTGAAGCCCGTGCACCGCCGCATCCTTTACGCAATGCACAAGGAGGGGATGACCTCCGA
>JAJYJL010000148.1 GCA_021789565.1 Acidobacteriota bacterium | reverse complement strand
CCATCCGCTTATTCTCGCATGGTTCAGGGAATTGCGTAAGCCGAAAACGCCCTGCCCTTTTTTCGGACAAAGTTTCCTGGAAGCTATGTGCGGGAGTGCTGATATTTTTAGTTGGAAGAACCTTCTTTTGACATTTTTTAATGATCAAGTGGTTTCGCTTGTGAAGGAGAATTGAAGGGAAACGCAAGAAATACTTCCCCAAGGAACAAAGGTTGTGATACGGTTGCAGGTTAAGTTTTTTGCAGGTAACTTCAAGTAGAGGATATCGAAAAAATGAAGCGATCAAGCATATTGGCATCGTTGTTTGTATTCGTGTGCGCACTGGGAATGGTCTGCGGTGTAAGAAGTTACGCCGCCCCTCCGGGCGCGGGCAAATGGACGCCGCTTTTCAACGGCAAAAACTTAGACGGATGGCAGGCATACGGAACGGAGAAGTGGGTCGCCGATCATGGAACGATACTCGGCGAAAGCGTTACTGATAAGTATGGCTACCTGGTGACCAAGAAAGATTATAAGAACTTTGAGATCCGGCTGAAATTCAATTGCGCTGAGGAAGGGAACAGCGGATTGTTTTTCCATTCCCACATTACCGGTGAGAACCCGAAATGGGGCCCGGACATTGTGGGCCTTCAGGCGGAAATCGATCCCGCCCGGCACTCGGGAGGCATTTACGAGAGCGGCGGGCGCGGTTGGGTTGCCCTGCCCACGGAAGCAGGCGAGAAAGCGATCAAACCTGTTGGCCAATGGAACAGCATGGAAGTGCGTGTTGAGGGAAACCACATTGTGACGCACCTGAACGGCGTGAAGATTGTGGATTACACGTATACGCCTGCGAAGTACGCGGACGGGCAAATCGGATTGCAGATTCATACGGGCATGCACGGGTTCCATATTCGGTTCAAGGACATTGAAATCCGCACACTCCCCTAACTGGGAGAATCCGCGGGCATGGACACCGCTCCCAATGGGGTGGCGACTTCTGAGGACAGGGGATAGAGTCATGACGAAGAACAATCGTAGGGATTTTCTGAAGTTATCAACCGCCGCGGCATTGACGGCAGCCGGATTGGGAGGCGCGGAGAAATCTCTGTCGGCGGCGAGCGGCTTGTCGACGCCCGTTACTGCCGCTGCATCGGGGCCGGTGCCTGCAACGCCGAGTCGGTACGAACCGATGGCTCTGGGGATTATGACGGGTATCGGGAATGACCCGGAGGCGGCAATGGCCAGGGTCCACAGCCTGGAGATGCACACCTGCCAGATTGACTCAGACCTGATGAGCGATGAGATGATCGACCGGCTGGGAAATGCGCTGAATAAATACAACATAGTCGTGACGGCCATGGGAACCGATGGGCCGGGACCTTATATCTACAATTTTTATGACGGGCCCTTGACGCTTGGATTGATCCCCCGAACCTACCGTGGGGCGCGGCTCGAAAAGCTGAAGAAGTTTTCAGACCAGATCAAGAAGCTGAATGTACCTGCTCTCCGCATCCACGCAGGATTTATTCCTGAAGATCCGAATACCGAACTGTATTGGGAATCGATCGAAGCGCTGAAGGATATCGTCAGCTACTGCAAACGGAATGGGCAGGATTTTCTGTACGAAACAGGCACGGAATCTCCAACCACGCTACTGCGCGCAATGAAAGACATCGGCCTGGATGGCCCGCTCAGCAATCAGGGCGCAAACCTCGATACGGCGAACCTTATTCTATATGACAAGGCGAACCCGCTGGATGCTCTGGATGTTATTGGTCCGTACGTAAAGAACACGCATGCCAAGGACGGATTGTATCCCACGGGCACTCGCGAATTGGGCAGAGAAGTTGCCATACCGCATGGGAAAGTTGACTTCCCGAAGATCATCGCAAAGCTTAAGGCGCTGAATTATAAAGGGCCGATCACCATCGAGCGCGAGATTTCAGGTCCCGAGCAATTGGAAGATGTGAAACGGGAAAGAGACTATCTGCTGAAGCTGATCAAGTCCTAAGAGCCGTGCCGCGCAAGTGGCCAGGGATGGAAATTTAAAGGAGGGTATGACTGTGAGTTTAGAATCCGGCAAGAAAGTAGGACGAAGGGAGTTCATGGGTACAGCGGCGGCGGCAGCAGGCTTTATGATTATGGCCCCGCAACTGGTGCGTGGTACGGCAGCAAACTCCGCTTTGCGCGTTGGTTTGTTGGGCTGCGGAGGCCGCGGGACCGCTGATGCCGAGTACCTGATTGATACCGGTAAAGCCCGGCTGGTGGCGCTGGCCGATATTTTCCAGGACCAGTTGGACAATGCAAAGACGCATTTTGACAAGTTTCAGAAAGCGAAAGGCTACGCGGAAATTGAGCGGTCGCTGATGTTCCGCGGACCGAATGCATACAAGGAGATCGCGAACTCAAAAGACGTTGACGTTGTCGTGATCACTACGCCACCTTACTTCCACCCGGAGCATCTTGCGGAGGTGGTAACGGCCGGCAAGCACGTCTACTGTGAGAAGCCGGTTGCAGTAGACCCGGCGGGCTGCGTATCCGTCCTGGATTCCGGACGGCGGGCGCAGGGGCGGCTGAGCCTGGAGGTTGGATTCCAGCTTCGCAACGCTCCGCCTTATGTGGAGCAGGTGAAGCGGATTCACGCCGGCGCGCTGGGAGATATCGTTTCCGGGACCGGCCACTACTTTTCCGGGTACATTGACAGGCCCTCGTGGCCGGGCGCCTCGATGGACGAGCACCGCCTGCGTAACTGGGTCCATTACCGCATTCTGTCGGGCGATATTATCGTGGAGCAGAACATCCATGTTGTCGATTGCTGCAACTGGTTCTTGCAGGGACATCCGATCAAGGCTTCAGCTTCGGGCAGCAATCTCCACAGACCTGACCACGGCGATGCCTATACGAACTACAGCGTGGTTTTTGAGTATCCCAACAGCGTCAGCATGACATTTGGTTCCACACAGTTCAATAAGGGCTGGTGGGATGTGGGATGGAAGTTCTTCGGCACCAAAGGCGTCTCAGAAACGCACTACAACGGGCCGGTTGCTATCTACGGCGACAACGCCTGGAAATATGGGGAAAGTGCTTCTGAGGCGGGTGGCGGAAAGTTCTCCGCGGCGGGAGTCTTCCACGGCAACCTGGACGAGGCTGATCCAATGAAAAAGATGTCCTTTGTGGACAGCATCCTGAACAACCAGTTCCACAACCAGGCCGAACAGGGCGTGGAATCGGCACTGAGTTGCATGATGGCACGCCACTCTGCATATACGGGCCGGGAGGTCACTTACGAGCAAATATCCACCTCGGGTGAGAAGTGGACCTCGGATATCGACCTTAGCCAGTTTGCCTGAGAGACGGCAGGAAAGGAAAAACCGATGAGCAACGAAACTTCCAGGAGGGACTTTCTTAAGCTGACGGTTGCGGGGACGGCGGCGCTGAGTGCGCTGCCAGCCTCGTTTGCCGCAGCACCCGTTCCGGCCGGCGGCAAGCTGTCGCTTGACAAAGGGTTGGTCTATAGCATGCTGCCCAAAGAGATGAGTGTGGCAGACCGTTTCAAGCTGGCACGGGATACAGGATTCAAGGTGGTGCAGGCCCCGACCACCCCTGACCAGAAGGAGGCGGAAGAATTGAAGAAGGCCGCCGATGCGACGGGCGTCCGGATCGACTCTGTGATGAACATGGCGCACTGGCAATATCCGCTCTCTTCGTCGAATCCTTCCGTAGTAAAGACAAGCTTGGATGGCATGCGGACGTCCCTGCACAATGCCAAGCTGTGGGGCTCCGATGCTGTGTTGCTGGTGCCTGCGGTTGTCAATCCCGAAACCAGTTACCATGAAGCCTGGGTGCGCTCACAGAAGGAGATCCGCAAGCTTCTTCCCCTGGCAGAAGAACTGAAGGTCGTAATTGCCATTGAAGAGGTCTGGAACAAGTTCCTGCTCAGTCCGCTTGAGATGCGGACCTACATCGATGAGTTCCACAGCCCATGGCTAAAATCCTGGTTTGATGTGGGCAATGTGGTGCTCTACGGATATCCCCAGGACTGGATCCACACGCTGAACAAGCGTATCGCGAAATTGCACCTGAAAGATTTCAAGGTTGAGCATAGCCGATTCGAGTGGGTAGACCTGGGAGACGGCCAGGTAATGTGGCCGGCCGTTCGTCAGGCGCTGATCGATATCGGCTACTCAGGTTCCGCGATCTGCGAACTGGAGAGTGGAGACGAGGCTTATCTTCGCGATCTCAGCAGCCGTATTGACCGGCTCCTGATCCAGGCCTGAGCCAGATATTGCGGATTCCGTTTGAAACCCCTGAAAGCTTGCCCGGCAGGTTCCAATACTTGCCGGGCCATTCAGGCGACCGGTGCCGCGTTTCCTGAGAAACCCTCCTGCGAGTGAATGCCCCTTCCCTGCTCATCTCGTTAAGGACTGCAAAAAACGGAAAAACTGCAGATTTGGAAACAAGGGAGACTCTTGTCCGTAGAGTGTGTAAAAAATTCGTAATGGATCTATGTTACGTTCCCTTGCGTTTACCATGTAGGTATGAATGCTTTAAGAGTCTAAATATGTCAAAAGAAGCTGTTGACAGGTTGCACTTTATTATGGTTAAATCTCTGCTTGTCGGGAACACTTAGGGTCGTTTTACGGAATTATTTCCATACTGCGGCGCGGCCAGCGCGAAATTTGAATACTGGCCAAGCCTTGCGTCTGCTTAGGGTCCTTCACTAAAATGCTCAAATTTACGGAGGTGTACTAGATGCGATTTCGGGCTGTATCTCGATTCGCTATATGGCTCGTCGCGATTGCTGTTCTCGCACTCGGTGCTGCTCAGCGGGTGAATGCGCAGATCCTGTATGGTTCTGTCGCAGGAACAGTTTCTGACCAGACCGGCGCAGTTGTGCCGAATGCGGCAATCACGATCGTCAATGACAACACGGGCTTTACCCGGAACACCACCTCAGGATCGGCGGGTGACTATCGTCTTGCCGACCTTCCTGGTGGTACCTATACACTCAGCGTGACAGCACAAGGTTTCAAGCCTCTGAAGCAGACTGGCATCCGCGTTGCTGCCGGATCAGTAAACCAGCAGAATGTTCAGATGGAGATCGGAGCTGTTACTCAGACCGTAACGGTTTCCGGCGCTGCCGCTACTCTTCAAACCCAGCAGACCAATGTTCATACGACCATCAGCAACTTTGCGGTGCAGAACCTGCCGCTGAACGTTTATCACAATTTCCAGAGCGTTGAACTGCTTTCACCTGGCGTTGTTTCTCTTTCGGCAATCACGGGAAGCTATCCTAACGCACTTGCTGACACGCCGGACCGTTCACTCGCTATCAACTCCAACGGCCTCCCGCAGCACATCAACACGTCCCGCGTGGACGGTGCTACGGACGTGTTCCTCTGGCTGCCCGACCACATGGTGATCGTGCCGCCGGCATCAACGGTGGAGGAAGTCAACGTTCAGACTTCCAATTTCAACGTTCAAAAGGGCCTCACGGCTGGCGCCGCGACGGATGTCATCACCAAGTCGGGAACCAACCAGTTCCATGGCCAGCTTTACGGCTACCACACTGACGCCGCTTTGAATGCTCAGAACGCGCTTGTCCATACAGCCAACGGCAAGAAGCCGAAGGACATCCGGAACAACGATGGAGCCTCTGTCGGCGGACCGATTGTCAAGAACAAGGTATTCTTCTTCGGCAATTGGGATGGATACTTCCAGCGGAACAACGCGGCCGACACCGGCCTGATTCCTCCTGTCGATATGCGGAATGGAGATTATTCCGCTTATCTTGGGGCACCCGTCTACGACGCAAGCGGCAATCCTGTGACGGTGTGCACCAGCAACTCTGCCGGACCGGGCGCGGGCCCGGTGGTTCCGTTGCAGGAAGGTATGGTCTTCGACCCTGTTACTGGGAACCAGGCAACCGGCCAGGGCCGCTGCGCTTTCCAGAACAACGTCATTCCCTCCAGCCGCATGTACTCCGGCGCAACCGCCTTCTGGCAGTTGATGGCCCCTTACACTCCCAACAACACGCTGGGCCAGCCGTTCACGCAGTTTACAGCACAAAACGACATCCGCCTGCGGAATTCGGCCTGGAACCGCAACATTTACACCGGGAAGGTGGACTACAACATCAGTGATCGCCAGACCCTCTGGGGCAAATACACACTCCAGAAGGCGCTCTTGAGCGACGGCACCGATTACGGTATCGCCGGTCAAGGTGGTGGTACTGGTGTTACCGATGACACGGCCCAAACCGTGACTCTCGGTCATACCTGGACTGCAAAGTCTGACCTGGTTCTGAGCGGCCACGTTGGCTTTACTCGCATGGGTGAAGGCAACACCGTGCCCGGTTTTGGCCATGACTACGGACAGACCGTTCTCGGTCTGGTCAACAGCAACACTCCGGCTGGCGACAACCGATATAGTGGTATGCCTGGACTTGCTTGGGATAATTTCACCGGCCTGGGTACCAACCAGTCGTGGGAACCTGCGTTCCGCAACGACTGGCAGTTGACCCTCGACGAAAACGCGACCTGGATCAAAGGCAAGCACACGATCGTGTTTGGATTCGATGCGGCCCACAATCACTTGAACCACTGGCAGCCGGAAATCGTCTGCTGCCCTCGTGGCGGCATCTACATGGGCAACGACAACACCTTCCTTAACACCGCAACGGACTCACTGGGTGTTGGAACACAGGCTCAGTATTATGATGCCAGTGGCAACCCCATCGGCTTCACCTCAAACCCCTGGAACGGTATTGCACTGTTCAACCTTGGGCTTGGCAGTGAAGTCTACAACGGCCAGCAGTTCATCAAGGCCACCAATAAGGACTGGCAGGAAGCTCTCTATGTTGGAGATACCTTCCGGCTGCTCCCGAAACTGACCGTGGATATGGGCGTTCGCTGGGAGTACTTCCCGATGATCACTCGTGATGGCGTCAGCAAGTTTGAAGTCTACAATGCCGCCACCAACCAGTTGGTTCTGGGCGGACTTGGAGGCAACCCCATCCATCCGCTTGGAGTTACCAGCAGCAAGAAGCTGTTTGCTCCTCGCATTGGTTTGGCCTATCAGTTCAATGACAAAACGGTGTTCCGCACCGCTTATGGCATCACCTATGACACGCTGCCTCTTGAGCGGCCTCTGCGCGGATTCTATCCGTACACGATCGGTTCCGACCAATACGTGGCAGGGAACAGCAATGTAACACGCTTCCAGCCGTATGCGACCTTCAATGCCAGCACCAATACGGTGAATGGTTATTCCGGGTTGGCTAATGGCGTGCCTCTCATTGCTGCCCCAACGGGCTTCTCGTCAGGCGTGATCACTCCTCCTTTCGATGTGACCGTTGGAACCATGAACCCGGGCTCGTTCAAGCGTGGATACGTGCAGTTCTGGAATTTCACGATTGAGCGGAAGCTGCCCTACAATACCTTGATGACTGTGGGCTACGTTGGCAACCACCTCGCACACGAATTCAACGGCCGGAACCCCAACGCCGCACCCCTTGGGTCCGGAGCTGCTGGCCAGCCGTTGTATTCTGCTTTCGGCCGCACCGGTGGAACGTACCTCTTCCAGGGTTACCTGGATTCACACTACAACTCACTGCAGGTCTCGTTGAACCGCCACGTTACCAATGGCCTGTTCCTTCAGGGGTCTTACACGTACTCGAAGGTGATTGGCTACATGGATGATGAAGGATGGGGAAACGGACTGGCCTTCAACTGCACGGCCAATTCTTTGATGCCTCAGGGCTGCCAGTCGCTGAACCGCCACACCCTCAGCTTCGACCATACCCACGTGCTGAAGATGGCGTTCATCTACAATCTGCCCTTTGGTGCAGGCCAGAAATTTGCCAACACTGACAAGACTGCAAGAGCAATCCTTGGCGGATGGCAAGTGAACGGCATCATCACGGGCATCTCTGGTTCGCCGCTCTATCCGAGCCAGACCGGCAGCTACCTGAACACTCCGGGTACCAGCCAGGTTCCCGACTTTGCCGGCAATCTCACCATGATTAAGGGAACCGGGCCGGGTCAGCATTGGTTTAACACGACAGCCTTCACCCCCGTTCAGACCGTTAGGATCGGGAATAGTGGGCGAGGTTTGTCCTGGCTCAGAGGTCCTGGAATCGGACAACTTGACCTGAGTCTCTTCCGAACCTTCAAGCTCACGGAGCGATTCAATTTGCAGGTGCAGGCTGAGACGCTAAACTTCAGTAATACCCCTCACTGGTGGAATCCAGGTATGTTCTGCTCGAACGTTAACGGTGTCTGTGGCGGAAACTTTGGGCAGATCACCGGTTCGTTTGGACAGCGGATCCTCCAGTTAGGAGCTGAACTCAACTTCTAATCTTGGCTGCCTGCAGCATGCCATAATGGTCATAATTTTAGACCCATTGCGACATGCTGCGGCCTATCCTGCTTTAGTGACAAATGCGGGTAGAGGCTGCAAGGTCTCTACCCGCATTGATTTTTATGAGTGACGGCGGCTTGCCACGCTTCACTCCAATGCAGTTCAAGACAGCATTTCACCTGCCATTGGAGCGCAGTTTTCACCTGCAATAGCTTGTAACCCGTTGAGATGTACTCGGCTGTGATGCTGGCGTAAAACCTGGCTGAAAGAAAGCCAGAGCTAATTTGTCGATGATATGCGCAGGCTGGTCTGGTGCGTTCTTTGTATTGCCCTTGTCGGACTCGAAGTCACCGGATACCTGATCTCCTGTCGCGGGGGAGCAACGGACGGTCTTGCTGGTGCAAGTTTCTCCGTAGCTGCATGTTGGACTGACGTCGGGCTTTTGTGGTGCGGCTTGGACAGGCGCTGAACTTAGCGGAGCCTGTTACCAACTCACGATAGACGCCGCTGTCGGCAAATACGGCCTTGAGGTAGACACGAGTCTCCGGATAGGGAACAGATTCCACAAACTCCTGCTGATCTCGATACTGACGCTGGCTGAGCCACTGGTCTACGCGCGCGGGGCCGGCGTTATAGGCAGCCACCGTCGCCGCAAGGTTGCCGTTATATCGCTTTATCAGTTCGCGCAAATATGCGCATCCAAAGCGCACGTTGTAAGCCGGCTGGTAGAGCCTTCTGCCCACTGACTTTTCGTAGCGCCGGGAGCTTGTGACCGTGGAAGGCACAACCTGCATCAGCCCACGCGCGTTGGAGGATGAGGTGGCACGCGTGTTGAATCCTGATTCCTGCCGGATGAGTCCCATCACCAGGTATGGGTCGAGGTGGTTGATGGCAGAGTAGTGCCGGATCAGGCCCATGTAAGCCCTTGGGAAAACGAGTTGCCAGAACTCCCGCGGCAATTCGGTGAAATGTTGCGAGTAATAATCCGGGGCAATCCTTTTCGCCGTATGCAGGGCGAGGTCCGTATTGCCCTGGCTGCTCTCAAGCTGGCTGAGGGCTAGCACCAGAATTGGAGATTTGGGGTGCCGGTTAAGGCGTGCCTGGATGTTCTGTCGGGCGAGGTCATCGAGATCGAGCGCTTCGAGTGTATCGAACGCGGCCAGCTCATTGCCGGTGGCAGCTGGCAAGCATGCCCCGAGATCGGGTGGGTCAATGAGTGGGATTTTGCCGGTCAGTTCAGCAACTGAGAAGTTGGGGTTGGCGGCGGCAGATGCTTTGGCAGGATGCTTTTCAATCAGGGCAAGCCGGCGGCTGGCCTCCTGCGCATAGTAGGCGTGCCGGTAGCGTGTCTTGAGAAACACGTACAATGCCTCCGCTTTGGCAGGCTGTACATTCTCTTCCAGCCGGCCAAGGAAATAGATTGCTGCCGGAACGTGCGGGGAGCCGGGATACTTCTGAATGAGATCCAGCAAGGATTTGCTGGCATCATATGGATTGCCGGTGAGGTAAGTGATCCAGGCATACCGCCAGCTTGCCTCGGAGCCCTGCGGCGTCTGGGGAAACTCGTCCCGAAGTGTACGGTAATACAATGGGGCAATGTCCCACTCGCCCTTGTACATAAAATAGTTGGCGGCCCGCAGTAGGGCCACAGCGTGCCAATGCGACTTAAAATAATCTGTCCTGAGACTGTTCAGAGGCTTGACGATAGCGGTGTCATCTTCAATCTGTGCGTAAGCATCTACTAAAGTGGCCAGACGCTCCGCATCCAATTCCGGTGTTGGGGCAACGCTGTTCACCAGTGTTTCAATGGCGGCAGTGCCGCGGCCAAGGCGTACCAGGCACCTTGCCCGACCCAGGTTCCATCTCCAGGCCCATGAGCTATTCTGCCGCTCCCGCAGTAACTGCTCATATCCCTTGAGCGCTTCTAAGAATCTGGACGCCGCGTAAAGCCGCTCCACACGGGCCGTGGCAATCTGATCTGAAACCGGCGGATAGTTGACGCCCAGCTGGCTTCTCAATTTTTCCAGCGTCCCGCCAGCTGCATTGGCTTGAGGGGTGGTGGGGAAGGCGTAATAAATGTCCTGCAAGGTCTCCGCGGCTTTCCGCAATTGCCCGTTATCGGTATAGGCCTGGGCCAACACCAGCGCCAGTGCGGGACGCTCGCGCACCTGGGGCTCGCCTAGCAGAAGTTGCAGTGCCTTCTGCGGTTGCCCGGTCTGCAGATATCCCCACGCCAGCAATTCGATGGCATCGTAACGTTTGGTGCTGCCAGGATAACGCTTATCGAAATCGACCAGCATGTCTGCCACGCGCTCGGGATGACCGCCCTTGTATGCGGCAGAAGCGCGGTAGTAATCGGCCA
>JAJYJL010000147.1 GCA_021789565.1 Acidobacteriota bacterium | reverse complement strand
GCCACGCGCCCGCCCATCATGATGGCCAACTGGGCTTCCAGAAAATCACGCGTGTAGGTATGTTTGTCATCCAGCGGCAGTTGCATGGTGACGCCCAGCGCCATGCCGCGCGGGATGATGGTGACTTTGTGCAGCGGGTCCGCGTTGGGCAGCAGCGATGCCACCAGCGCGTGGCCGGCTTCATGGAAGGCGGTGTTGCGCTTCTCGTCGTCGGTAAGGATCATCGACCGCCGTTCCGGCCCCATCAGCACCTTGTCTTTGGCCGTCTCCATATCCAGCATGCACACCTGTTTACGGTTCTGGCGTGCTGCCAGCAGTGCGCCTTCGTTCACCAGGTTGGCGAGGTCCGCGCCGGAAAAGCCCGGCGTGCCGCGGGCCAGCACAGGCAGGTCCACGTCCTCGGACAATGGAATCTTCTTGGTATGGACTTTCAGGATCGCTTCGCGGCCTTTCACGTCGGGCCGCGGAACAATCACACGCCTGTCGAACCGGCCGGGACGCAGCAACGCGGGATCCAGAACGTCGGGCCGGTTGGTGGCGGCGATCAGAATGACTCCTTCGTTCGATTCAAATCCGTCCATTTCAACCAGCAACTGATTCAAGGTCTGTTCGCGTTCGTCATGGCCGCCGCCGAGTCCGGCGCCACGGTGACGGCCGACAGCATCAATTTCGTCGATGAAGATAATGCAGGGTGCGTTTTTCTTGCCTTGCTCAAAAAGGTCTCTCACGCGCGACGCGCCCACGCCCACAAACATCTCTACAAAATCCGATCCGGAGATGGAAAAGAAGGGCACGTTTGCTTCTCCGGCGATGGCCCGGGCCAGCAGTGTTTTTCCGGTTCCGGGCGGCCCTACCAGAAGAACACCCTTGGGGATGCGCCCTCCCAGTTTCTGGAACTTCTGGGGTTCCCGGAGGAAATCGATGATTTCCGTTAGCTCTTCCTTGGCTTCCTGCACGCCGGCCACGTCTTTAAAGGTAATCTTCTTGTGCTGGGTTGAAAGCAGGCGCGCGCGGCTTTTCCCAAAGGAGAGAGCCTTGTTGCCGCCGCTCTGCATCTGGCGCATGAAGAAAATCCAGAGGCCGATCAGCAGGATCAGCGGAAGCCCGTTGGCCAGCCAGGTCATCCACGAACCGCTGGACTCGCTCTTCATTGTCACCTTGACGTCTTTGGCCAGGAGGTCTTTGTACAGGTCGGGATAGTTGGGAGGGATGGTGGTCTTGAACTTCGCATTGTCCTTCTTCAGAACACCTGTTACGTCGGTGCCCGAAATGGTCACCTCCTGGACGTTCCCGCCATCCACCTGGTTCACGAACTGGGTGAAGGTATAATTGCTGATGTGCTCGCCGGTGCTCGACCGTACAACCGCCCAGATGAGCAGCGCGGTGACTACCATCACCACCCAGAAGATTATGTTTTTAACCGCCGAATTCACGATTGACCTCCCGTCCCACTTCCGGGAAGAGCGCAACTTCGTTGCCCCTTTAATATTTAGATGCACCGGAAAGCTTTCCCGATACGCCCAGGCCCGTGAAGGCCGCTGTGACTACCATCATAATACCAGTCCCGCGCAACTCTTTTGCGAATCAAGCCATGCGGGTTTCGCTGATCACCAGGATTCTGCCCCTCTTTTTTCCACCTGCCGCCCACGCAGCCGCCGGCAAACCGCGGACGCACACGATCCCTTTTTCGCTGTCCAGGACCGGCCGGTGCGATCTTTCGCCCAAGGGTACACGCCGCCGACGGAAAAGTTCCTTTACTTTGACGGATTTCTGAGAGCCCGATGGGCAGTATCGGTCTCCTGGGCGCCAGTTCCGCAGGGTCAAACGCGCCGGCATTTTCAGCGGGTCCAAGTTCGGCCACTCCCTGTCATTATATCCCCGATCACTGTCTTTGGCGCCAACTATTTTGAATGTCATGCTCAGGCCAATTTCCGGCACCTCGATCTTGCACGGAACATCAACAATATAGACGTATTCCGGCGGTTTTTCGTTTCCAGTATCCTTGGAAAGAATCAGCCAGTCGAATTCAATCCGCGCCGCAAGCCCTCTTTGCAATTGCATTTTTTTGCCGCTTTGTGATTCCAGCGCAAATTGATAGACAGCCTCAATGTGACGGTGTGTGACCCCGGTCAGGCTGCCTGCCACCTCGGAGAGCATCTGCCGCAGCACCCGCCGGGCCAGCGCCAGCGGCATGTTCCGCAGGGCTGTGCGCGAAATCTTTTCAGCGCCGTCCTCGCGCAGCCGCCAGGCCCCGGCGCGTTCCCGCGCCTGCTGGTCGAGCCAGGCTTCATCCTCGCGAGCTCTCGTGGCGAGCTCGCTCAGAAGGCGCTTGATTTCCGGGTTGTACTCCTTTGCCAGCAGGGGAAGGAGTTCTCTGCGAACTTTATTTCGGCGGAAACGCGTGTCAAGATTAGTGGCATCCACCCGAAAATGAAGGTCCCGTTTCCGAATCTCTTGTTCGATCTCGGCGCGGGTCAGGCCCAGGAACGGGCGTACGACTTCATTCCCCAGGCTGCGGTGGATTCCTCCCAGTCCCCGCGTGCCTGTCCCCCGCAGAATGTGCAAAAGAACGGTTTCGGCCTGGTCGTCCAGCGTGTGAGCGGTTGCTACTTTATCCACTTTCCCCTGGCGAATGAGCCCCAGGAAGTAGCGGTAGCGAAATTCGCGCGCCGTCGCCTCCAGGTTCCGGCGGCGCTTGCAGGCTTCCTCCGCCACGCGGGCCTCCCCGCGAAAAAAAGGAACGCCATACCTCTCAGCAAGCTCCCGGACAAAGCTTTCGTCTTCATTCGATTCCGCGCCGCGCAAGTGGTGATTAAAATGCACCACCGCTAGCTGAAATCCCGCGTCGCCCGCCATGCGGGCCAGGAAATCCAGCATCAGGATCGAATCCGGCCCGCCAGAAACGGCTGCTCCAACGCGGTCGCCGGCGCGGGCAAATGGATGCTTTCGAGTGTCAGCAAGCCAACGGTGATAGATATCCTTCAAGATCGGCATGGAATGTCGCTGCCGCCATTGTAACACCGCGGATCGGCCTGCGGCTCACCTTCTCTCATCCCCGCTGACGTTCTCCGGCGAAGGTTCCCTTCGGAGAATGCAGACCCCGGAAACCATGGCCTGCTCCAGTTCCGCAACCTTCAGGAAAGCGGCCAAATCTTCACAAATACCAACCAGGTGCGGATAGGGTTGACACACGGCAAAGCGCCTCATATGATGTGGCGCATTATGGAAATGGACCGCCGAGCTTTCCTGTCCGTCTTGCCGGCTCTCTACGCTGCGCTGGCCGCTGCAACACCCCTGCCGGCGAACCGGAACGTGAAGTGGGCGCTTTCAACCGGGCTGTGGGACCACTATCCTCCCTGCCGCTTCACGGACATTCTCGATGTGATAAAAGAGACGGGATTTGACGGCGTCCGTCTTACCGGATTTCCGCGCATGCTCGATCATTACCGATTGACAAAAGCACAGATGCACCGCGAGGTGTCAAAGCGGGACCTTCGCGTGGTTACGATTTCCTGGGGCGGGGCGCTTTGTGATCCATCCCGGCGTCGCCAGGTTCTGGAAAGCGCGAGGACCACGATGAAGTTTCTGGCCGATTTTGGCGCCAGCCATCTGGTTGTGTTTTCGCCGGGGCGTGCGCAGCCGGGAGCGAATACGCCTGCGGCCTTTCGGGAGTTGTGCGCACGGTGCAACCAGGTCGGAGAGTTGGCGGGAGAGATGGGATTCACGGCCGGGCTGCACAATCATCTTGGCCAGATGGTCCAGGCACAGGAAGAAGTTGACCGGTTTATGGCCATGACCAACCCAAAACTGTTCGGCCTCTCTCCCGATACGGCGCATCTCTATCTTGCGGGTTGCGATGTGGTGGGAACCTTGAGCTGCTACAAGCACCGTATCCATTTTCTGGATTATAAGGATGCCCGGTGGACGACTCCCACAAAGGACTGGGTGCTGCCGAACGGGAAAGTGCTGCCGAAGGATTCCGCAAGCGCTCGCTTTTTTGACAGCATCTATGACCTCGGAGACGGGAATATTGATTTCCCGGAGTGCCACCGCGTTCTGAAGAGTGTAGATTACCGAAGTTGGATTTGCGTTGACCTGGACACAGCGCGGAAGGGTCCGCTTGCCGACTATGAGCGGTGCGGCGCGTACGTTGTCAGGAAACTGGAGCCGATTTATTCATGAACCGCCGCGACTTTCTTGCCGGAGCTCTCGTGATGGCCTTGCCGAAACCCACGCTCAAATATCGCATTCTCGATCCTCACGTGCATGTCTGGGTGAACGACCTGCGCTATCCGTGGGCCAGGGAAGCAACCGAGCCGCCCAAAGACAATGAAACTCCATCGATGCTTTTGGATCTGATGAAGGCCAATGGCGTTGCGCGGACGGTGCTGGTGCAGTTCATCGGTTATCGATGGGACAATCGTTACACGCTTGACTCGATGAGGAAACACAAGCCCTACTTCAGGGCTGTGTGCCGCGTGAACCCGGCCGACCCGGCCGCACCCGATCAGCTTTCAAAGCTCACCGAGCAGGGATTCCATGGTGTGCGGCTCAGTCCCTCCGGCGACGCCAGCGGCAATTGGATCAGGAGTCCCCTCATGCCGCCCCTGTGGAAACGCGCGGAGTCGCTGAAAGTTCCGATGCAGATTTACGCGCCCATCACGCGAATGCCGGACCTGGTTCCCTTGATCGACCAATGTCCCGGGCTCGACGTGGTGATTGACCACATGGCCGACTGCCCCATTGACCAGCCGCACGAACTGTACAAGCTGATCGCGCTGGCGCGCTTTCCGCGGGTGTTCGTAAAAATTTCGCACACTTGGTCGATTTCCCGGCAGGCGTATCCCTGGCTGGACGCGCAGGAATACGTGAAGCGCCTTTATGCCGCCTACGGTCCTGAGCGGCTGATGTGGGGGACGGATTGGCCTGTCTGTAAAAGGTGGACCACTTACCGGAGGACCTTGACGGTGGTTCGGGACGACATGAAGTTCCTCAACGAGAGAGACAAAAGCTGGATCCTCTCAAGAACAGTGGAGCGCGTCTGGCCATTCCCTTGATGACGATGCGGGCGGCACTGAACTCCCGGCTTTTCCCGCGCGCGATTCCCTCTTGTAACATACTTCAATCCTGTAACATCGCTTCTGCTGTACTGGCGATTTGAGGGCTGTGAATTTCGCTTGACCTCCAATCTACCCTGCATTAGCGTTGCTACAGTTTCATATTCATAAGAACTTGCACCGTTGGTTTTCGGCAGGGTAGATGGAAGTCCCTGGTAAAACCACAAAGGAAATTCGGGGTGAGCACATCATGATGAGAGCCAGAACTTGCAAACTGCTATTGATTGCCAGCGTACTCTTTACTTTGGCGTCTGCAACGCTGCCGTCCGCATCCGCCCAGACGCACGCCAGCAGCCACCATCTGTGGATGAACAAGTCACTTTCCGCCGGGCGCAGGGCCGACCTGCTGATCGGGGCGATGACCCTTAAGGACAAGGTTGCGCTGGTTCATGGCGTCAGCAGGAAAACGCATCCCTTTAAGGGATATGTCGGGTATGTTCCGGCAAACCCGCGCCTGCACATCCCAGCGCTCAAGCTTGCCGATGGGCGCGCGGGGGTCGGAAACGGGGCCAAAGGCGTGACTCTGCTTCCGGCGCCGATTGCTGCAGCCTCCAGTTGGGACCCTTCGTTGCTGGAAACTTATGGCCGGATAATCGGCAAAGAACAGTGGGGAAAAGGGACGAATGTTGAACTGGGTCCTACTATTGACGTGGTCCGCGTTCCGGAATGGGGACGGACCTTTGAGACCTATGGCGAGGACCCGTATTTGAACGGCCAGATGGCAGCGGCGGAGATCAAGGGCATTCAGAGTCAGGGTCCCATCGCGAACGCCAACATGTATCTCACCATGCAACAGGAAACGGACCGGTTCCGCATTGATTCCGTGGTGGATGAAAGGACATTGCAGGAGATCTATCTGCCGCCATTCCGCGCCGCAGTTTCAAGCGGCGTCGGCTCTGTCATGTGCGCCTACATCAAGACGAATGGCGTCTACTCCTGCGAGAACCCGCACGTGCTGAGTGGCCTGCTCAAAACCCAACTGGGTTTTCCTGGCTGGGTGATGAGTGACTGGGGCGGCACTCATTCCACGGCGGCTTCTGCCCGCGGGGGGCTCGACCAGGAAATGCCCGACAGCCGCTACTATGGCCAGGCCCTTGAAACGGCTGTTCAACAGGGCCAGGTCAGCATGGCGACACTGGACGGGCACGTTCGGCGGATCCTGGTGACGATGTTCGAGCACGGGCTTTTTGACAAGCCACAGCCGGGCAATTGGGATTCCTACGTGCGAACACCGGAGCATGCCGCGTTTTCCAGGCATGTCGCGGAGCAGGGAACCGTCCTGTTGAAGAACGAAGGCAATACCCTTCCGCTTTCTCACGTTTCTTCCATTGCTGTCATAGGTGTGGACGGTGGCGCCAAGCCAGAAATAGAGGGCGGGGGCAGTTCCCACGTGGTCGCCCCCTATGTCATCAGTCCGCTGGAGGGAATCCGCAAGCGCGCCGGCGCGGCGATCAAAGTAACTTATTCTGACGGCAAAGATCCTGCCGTTGCCGCAGGCGTGGCCAAGGCTGCCTCCGTCGCCATCGTGTTTGCAAGCACTGTGGAGGGAGAAGGCCATGACCGGCCGAATCTTGAGCTGCCGGGGAACCAAGATGATCTCGTCAAAGCCGTGGCTGCGGCCAACCCTAAAACAATTGTCGTGTTGAACACCGGCGGGCCTGTCCTGATGCCTTGGGTTGGAGAGGTGCGCGGCATCATTGAAGCGTGGTATCCAGGCCAGGAAGATGGTAACGCTATTGCTGCCATCTTGTATGGTGACATCAACCCGGCAGGCAAACTGCCGCTGACGTTCCCGCTCACAGCGGATAAAATCCCCACCGGCACCCCACAGCAGTGGCCAGGCGTGAACGGCAAGTCCATCTACAGTGAGAAACTCAACATCGGTTACCGGTGGTACGACGCAACCGGCAATCAGCCTCTGTTTCCGTTTGGCTATGGTCTTTCATACACAACCTTTCGGCTGAACCATCACGTCATCACTCCAATAAACCTGAGCAATGGCCCCAGCACTTTTCACGGGACGGTCGAAGTTACCAACACAGGGAGTCGCGCTGGTGCCGAGGTCGTGGAGGCATATGTCAGCCAGCCTTCCGCCAATGGAGAGCCGCCGCGGCAGTTGTGCGCTTTTGCCAGGGTCTTTTTGAAACCCGGTGAAGCCAGGCAGGTGCGTCTCACCATCAGCCGGCGGTCGCTTTCTTTTTACGACGCCTCAGCGCACCGCTGGACATTAGCCGCGGGCACCTACCGGGTCCTGGTTGGGACTTCTTCAAGCAGCCTGCCGCTTCATCAAGATGTCGCCATTAAGGGCGGTTCGAACTGATGGTTGACGTATGGCAAAGGGAGTGGAGGCTGCCGGCGATTTGATGAGTTTCGTCCCACTCACTCATTCGCAAAAGCGCGAAATTAACGTGCGAACTCCCGATAGCCGCCTGGTTTGACTTTCCCAGGACGGTGACATAGAGTACCTTCTTTCCGCGGGCAATGTTGATTACTTTTCGGCCTGCTCTGGCCCAGGCGAGGGGTGTCCCGGCCGATATCCGCCGGAAAAAGGAAGCGAGACCACGGAAGGTATGATCATGAGGGGGATTTCCCAACAGGAGTCTCCCGTCTCTGGCATATGGAAGTTTTAAATTTGACCCGAATGCTCGATAGGGTTGCCGGTTGCACATCGGCTTGATCAAAGGAGACTGCAAATGCCCACCCCCAATGAAGCAAACGCGTCTGCGCCCTCAACCAGGCGACCGGCGGGTAGGATTTTCAACTTTGCCCCGGGGCCGGCCATGCTTCCCGACGCGGTGATGGTCCGCGCGCAGCAGGAATTTTTGAATTATGGTGGCATTGGCGCCTCCATCATCGAGATCAGCCATCGCTCCAAAGACTTTGTGGCCGTGGTGGAAGAAGCCATCGCGCTCTTTCGGGAACTGGTTTCGCTGCCGGAAAGCTACGCGGTGCTCTTCATGCACGGTGGGGCCCGCATGCAGTTTTCCGCCATCCCTATGAATCTGATTGGATTGAGGTCTGCGCACCGCGCCGCCTACGTTGAAACAGGGGTGTTTTCGGCGTCAGCCATCAAAGACGCCGCCCCCTATGGAACCATCGAGACTGTTGCCAGCGGCAACAGCGACAATTTCGTGCGCATTCCGAAAGTGGACGTGGAGCGCATCCCTAAAGACACTTCTTATCTTCACATTACCACCAACAACACTGCCTACGGAACGCGGTGGAACAAGTTTCCTGAAACGGGAGACTTACCCCTGATCGGGGACGCGACTTCGGAAATTCTGTCGCGTGTGATGGACTATTCACGGTTTGGGCTGGTGCATGCAAGCCTCCAGAAGAACCTGGGACCCGGTGGGACCGCCATCGTCATTGTCCGAAAGGACCTGCTGGGCCACGCGCTGCCGATAACTCCGCCCTTGTTGAATTACGCCACCGTCGAAAAGGGCCAATCGTTGGTCAACACGCCGAGCTCATTCAACATTTACATTACGCGTGAAGTCCTGCGCTGGATCAAAGAGCAGGGAGGTGTCAGCGAAATCGAACGCCGCAACAATCAAAAGGCCCAGCTTCTTTACGATACTCTGGATCATTCAAGTTTTTACAAACCGCTTGTGGACAAAGCGCACCGTTCCACGATGAACGTAACGTTTGCCCTTCCCACGCCTGAGGCGCTGGAAGCCTTCCTCAAACAGGCCGGCAAAGAAGGGCTTTCTTCCTTGAAGGGATACCGTGCAGTCGGCGGTGTACGCGCTTCCATTTACAACGGAATGCCGATTGAGGGCGTTGAGGCCCTTGTCTCATTCATGAAGGAGTTTGAGAGGTCCCAGGGTTAGAACCAGAGGCGTTGACTAAGGGAAGGCCACACTCGTAGCGAAAGGATGTGAAGCCAGGCCGTGTTTTCGGCTGGCTTTGGTGCGCCGAACGAGATGAAGATCCTGGTTGCCGACAATGTTTCACCGAAGGCGATAGAAGTATTGCAGTCGGAAAGCTCCTGGAATGTGATCTACCTTCCGAAGCGCAAAGATTTGTCGCTAACCGAAGAGATCAAGGACGCCGACGCATTGGTGGTGCGGAGCGCCACCAAAGTGACCGCCGATCTGCTGGCCCACGCCAAATGTCTGCGCGCCATCGGCCGTGCCGGTGTGGGGGTTGATAACGTGGACCTCGATGCCGCTACGAAGCACGGCATCGTGGTGATGAATACGCCGGGCGGCAGCGCGCACAGCGTTGCGGAGCAGGCCATGGGTCTTCTGGTATCGCTGGCGAGGCGCATTCCGCAGGCCGACGCCTCGATGAAAAGGGGCGCCTGGGAAAAGAAGAAATTAACCGGCACGGAATTGCGCGGCAAGACGCTGGGCCTGATTGGCCTGGGACGGATTGGAAGCGAAGTGGCGCGCCTGGCCCGGGCGTTTGAAATGGACGTTGTTGCTTACGATCCCTACGTGCCATTGCGGCTGGCCCAGGAGCAGGGAGTGAAGCTGCTGAAGTTTGACGAACTGCTGGCCGCCAGCGACTTTATCAGCCTGCACACCGCAGCCACGCCGGAAACCCATCACCTCATCAACGCCGAAACGCTGGCAAAAACCAGGCCGGGCGTTCGCATCATCAACTGCGCACGAGGGGAGTTGATCAAGGAAGATGACCTTCTCCAGGTCATTGAGAGCGAGCAGGTCGCCGGGGCCGCACTCGATGTTTTTGAGAAAGAACCGCCCACCGACTCCCGGCTGGTCGCGCATCCCAACGTGATTGCCACACCTCACATCGCCGGTTCAACCGAGGAGGCTCTGGAAATGGTGGGCATCAGCATCGCCGAGCAGATTCGGGATTACTTGCGGCTGGGCGTGCCGCGAAATGCCGTCAACATGCCGGCGATCTCGCCCGAAGAATACAAAAAGCTGGAACCCTACATTCATCTGGGCGAAAAGCTCGGAGCCTTTGTGGCCCAGATTGCCGGCGAGCGCCTGGAAGAAGTCACGATCAGTTACGATGGCGGGCTGGCCCAACTCAACACGCACCTGGTGAAAAATGCGGTGCTCAAAGGAGTGCTCAGCAAGCCGCTACTTCATGAGATCAACCTGATCAACGCTGCCACTATGGCGCAGGAGCGTGGAATTGAAGTGGTCGAAGTTAGAAGCGCACGGCGGGCGGCCTATTCAAACTCGCTGGGCGTCGCGCTACGCACCGACGATAATTCACTTTCGGTTTTGGGCATGGTGGGAATGCGGGGATTGCGCATTCTCGGCATTAGTGATATCGACATTGAGGCGCCGCTGAAAGGGTTCCTGCTATTTATCCGCAATCAGGATGTGCCTGGAGTGATTGGCCGCGTGGGAACGATCCTGGGCGAGCGCAAAGTGAATATCGCGAGTTTTGCACTCGGCAGGAACCAGCAGTCCGGCGAAGCGATTGGACTGGTCAATATCGACGAGCCGATTGCTCATGAAGTGCTGTGCGAGATTCGCAAAGTCCCGGCCGTGCGCTTTGCCTGTGTTGTGGAAGTCTAGCCTAACGCAGGGTCCCCGCGGCCCCATGTCAACGAAACTTCTTCAGGTTTTGCCGCCGAGCCCCGCCCGCGAACGGATCTTCCTGACGCTTGAATACACTCCGAAGGCGAC
>JAJYJL010000146.1:3251-10767 GCA_021789565.1 Acidobacteriota bacterium | reverse complement strand
TGGGCAGGGGCTTTATCTGACCCCTCCTGCTCATGGGTCTTGAGGAACCAGTCCAAGCCGGGTTTCGAAATCTTAGCAAGCTGGAGGTCCAAGGAGTGATGAATCATAAGATGGCATCTGTTCTTATTGTTCTGGCCGGAGCTTTGTGTTGTTTCTCCGCGTCGCGAGCAGGAGCGGCGGAGCCGGTGCAGTTTCAACGGCAGGGTTATGAAATCCACGTGACGATCGGCGGCAAGCCTTTTACGACTTATTATTTCAATCCGGAGGTCGCTAAGCCGTATTTGCAGCCGCTACGCAGCGCCCAGGGGACCAACATTTCGCGCAGCTACCCGATCGGGAACACGGTGCCGGAGGCCAATCGGCACGACCACGCATTGGAACCTCATCAGCGCCCGCTCTACTTTGATCACGGTGACATTAACGGGATGGATTTCTGGAGTGAGGAGGCCTTTAATAAATTTTACGGCCGCGGCGGGGAAGACCACGCTTACGGACGGATGGTGTTCCGCAAGATTGATGAAATGAGCGGTGGCCCTGACTCCGGAACGATCCAGGCTGAATTTGACCTGATCTCCCCCGACAAGCGTGTGATTGCCACTGAGACCCAGACCTTTACTTTCAGCGGCGACGCCGACACGCGGACGATCGATTGCCAGTTTGTCATCCACGCCCGCCAAAACCCGGTGGTGTTTGGCGACACTAAAGAAGGAACGTTTGGCATTCGCCTGGGCCCGGAACTAAATTCGCCCCCCGCGCACATGATCGACTCGAACGGCGCGGAAGGAGAGAAGGGTATCTGGGGAACTCGCGCCGACTGGGTGAATTATGACGGCACTGTCAAGGGCGAGAGCCTGGGAATCGCGGTCTTCGACAGCCCGCGAAGCTTTCGCCATCCAACGTACTGGCACGCGCGCGGCTACGGATTATTTGCCGCAAACCCGTTTGGCATCAGTTTTTTCACCCGTGACCCGTTGCAGGACGGCAGTTGGACGCTCCATGAGCGCAAGTCTTTGCTTTTCCGCTACCGTGTTTTGATTCACCACGGCGATTACAAACAGGCCGACATTGCAGGGGCCTGGCGGAAGTACGCAGAACAGGAGCATTGAGAAAGAGGGCAGGTTTCTTCGTGGGTATTGACAAAGAGAAAGGGGATGCTATGTGTGAAGAACCAAGAAAACCCGAAGTGACCCGGCGGGACTTTCTAAAGAAGGGTGTGGGCGCCTCAGCAGGGTTGGCCGCCCTGAGCAGCGTCAGCTTTTTCACGCGCCCGGAAAAAATCTTTGGAGCAAATGACCGTGTTCGCGTGGCCATCTGCGGAGTGCACGGCCGCGGTTTCGACCACGTCCACAACTATGCCAAGATCCGCAATGTGGAAATCGCCGCCATATGCGACATCGATGAGAACGTGATGGGCCGGCGCGTGGCGGAAATGGAAAAATTGGGTATCCCCAAGCCGAATACTTATTACGACGTGCGTAAGCTGCTCGAGGACAAAACGATTGATGCTATTTCCATTGCCACGCCGAACCACTGGCATTCCCTGATGGCCATCTGGGGCTGCCAGGCCGGAAAGGACGTTTATGTCGAAAAGCCGTGCTCGCACAACCTGTGGGAAGGCCGGCAACTGGTGAGCGCTGCCAGCCGGTACAACCGCATCGTTCAACACGGCACGCAATCACGTTCAAGCAAGACGGCGCGAGAAGCGGTGCAAAGGGTGCATAACGGCGAGATTGGAGACATCTACCTGAGCCGCGGGTTGTGTTACAAGTGGCGGGACACGATCGGGCGCGCTCCTGTTGCACCGGTCCCCGCTGGAGTGCACTACGATTTGTGGACCGGGCCAGCTCCACAGCACGCCTTTACTCACAACCGGTTTCATTACAACTGGCACTGGTTCTGGTATTACGGGAATGGCGACCTGGGAAACCAGGGGATTCACCAGGTGGATGTGGCACGGTGGGCCCTGGGGCTCGGGTTCCCGAACCGCGCAAGCGCCGTGGGCGGACATTTCATGTTTGACGATGACCAGGAAACTCCCAACACGCTGAACTGTGCCTTTGAGTACGACATGCCGGACGGGAAAACTCGCATGCTGGAATTCGAAGTCCGGCACTGGATTACCAATGGCGAAGCGACGGTTGGCGCGGGGCGCAGGCCGGAGGCCGGCGGAGACCATCCCAAGCTGGGCCCGTCCGCCGGAACCCACAACGCGATTGGCAACGTGTTTTACGGTCCAAAGGGCTACATCGCGCTCGCGGATGGTGACGAGCCAGAAAATTACCAGACGCGGCTTGGGAAGGGGCACGAACCCGGCCCACACGCTGCTTACAATGACGATGAGGTCGTTCACTTCCAGAATTTCATCGATTGTGTCATCAGCCGCAAGAAAGAGGATTTGAATGCGCCCATCGAGGAGGGGCACATGTCCTGCGCGCTGGTGCACCTGGCGAATGCTTCGTACCGCCTGAAGCGCACAGTGAATTTCAATCCCGACACACAAGAGGTGATTGGAGACGAAGAAGCGGCAGAACTGGTGCGTGACGGTGGCCGGGGCTATCGCGCGCCATTCACAGTGCCTGAAGAGGTTTGAAAAAGCTGATCACAAGGGTTGCCATCATCCCTCGCGGTGATACAATGCCTCTAGCCAGGAATCACAACAGCACAAGAAAGAGTTGCCTGCCACGTCAGGGTGGGCGGGTGTGTTCGGACTTTGTCAATCAATGGGATGCTTCGGATGGATTTCCGTTATCGCGTGGCCTGGGCGCGTCCGGCGCAGAATCCAGGCCGCCTGCCAGCCGAAGCGTGAGAGTGTTCAGGAGGGAACATGAAAAAGTTTGGTCTGCTGTTTGCAACGCTGATGTGCCTGCTCGTCTGCGGGCCGCTTCTGGCGCAGTCTACGCAACCCAAGATCATCGATGGCCATTTGCACTATAACGGTGACCCTGCATTTCTCCAGAAGGTGCTGGCGAAAATGGATTCGGTGGATGGCATGGCGTTTCTTCTGGTTCCGCCGGCAGACATGGACACCGCAGTGCCCTTTATTCATGCGCATCCCGACCGTCTGGTCGGCTTTGCCGAAATCGATATGGATAGTGCGCACGCGCTCGAGGAAATAGACCTTGCCCATGAAGCCGGGTTTCGCGGCATCGGCGAATTGGAGTACGTCCGCCATAATTACGACGATCCGGTTTACTTTCCCATATACAAGCGCGCGGAAAAGTACCATATGATTGCGCTGTTCCACACCGGAATCGTGAACCGCGAACATCCCAACGTTCCCACGAACGTCAGCATTTCTCGAATGCAGGTCATGCGGTTGGACCTCATCGCCAGAATGTTCCCGAAACTCACTATTATCGTTGCCCATATGGGCAATCCTGACTATGCATGGGCTGCGGAAATCGCCCGCTGGAACCCGAACCTCTACGTCGATCTCTCCGGGTCGTCACTGATCAAGAAACAGAACGACTACACCTTCTTCAAGTCCATTTTCTGGTGGTCAGGGGTTGTGAGCCCGCACACGCCCAAGTCATCTCACAGCGCTTTTGAAAGACTGGTTTTCGGCTCTGACGTGTTTGGAGGGGATCTGGCGGAGTTTGACCGCGAACTTGAGCGCTATCACAAGATGCTCGACGCCTGCGACGTGCCGAAGCAGGCACAGGAGAATATTTTCAGCGGAACGCTGTGGCACCTCCTGCAACAGCAGAAAGAAGCCACAGCCTCGAACTGAAAAGTAAAGCAAGCACGAGTTTCCAGGTTGGGTCGCACTGGCAAAATCTCACTGCGCGGGTGAAGCGCGTCGCCGGTTGCAACATTTTTATTTATCGAGGAACAAGGAGCTATATTCATGAGCAAAAGTGGAATCATTCGTTCTTTTCAGGTGGGAAAACTTAATGTGGAGGCGTACGAAAGCACCGAGGCGATGGGCAAGGCCGCGGCTGAGTCCGCCGCCGAGAGCCTGCGCGTCCTGGCAGGCAAGAGCGATACCGTCGGTGTGATCTTCGCCACCGGGGCATCACAGATGTCGACTCTTGACGCACTCACGTCCATACCCGGGTTGCCCTGGGACAAAGTTGTTGGCTTCCACATGGATGAGTACCTGGGGATTTCCGACGATCATCGGGCGTCATTCCGGCGTTACCTGAGGGAACGCCTAACCAGCAAGGTCAAGATGCGCCAGTTTTACGGAGTGGACGGCACAAACCCCAATGCTGAAGAGACCTGCCGGAAATATGCGGATCTGTTGCGGCAGTACAACCCGCAATTGTGCCTGCTCGGCATCGGCGAAAACGGCCATCTGGCGTTTAATGACCCGGCGGAAGCGGACTTTGAAGATCCGCTCGACATCAAGATTGTTTCGCTTGACACCGAATGCCGGCAGCAGCAGGTGAATGAAGGCTGGTTTCCAGATCTGGCAGCGGTACCCACGTGGGCGATCACTCTGACGATCCCGACGCTGCTCCGCGTTCCCCGATTGATCGCTTCAGTCCCTGGCGAGCGCAAGGCGCACATTGTTCACCGGACACTGACCGAAGAAATTTCAACGCATTGTCCGGCAACGATCATGCGCAACCATCCCAATACGACGGTTTACCTCGACCCGGCCTCGTCCACCGAGTTGCCGTCGTAGCCTGTGGGACCTGGGTTGCAGCGCAGCATCCGCCCTTGAATACTGCGGCTTGGAAGGGGCGCACCTGCAATCAGCAGGGTTGAAGAGCAGGCCCTGTAGTGAAGGTGCTGTTATAATGCTCGGACGCCAGTGCCACCGAAGGGGTGTATTCCCCGGCGGATGGAATCGGCGTCGGCGGCCAAAGCTGATTTGTTTGCAATCTGAAGGCAAGTGAGATGCCATGAAGCCCAAACCGATTAAGCGCCTGCGGTGGTTTATCGTCTGGACGCTTTTCTGCTCCACGGTCATCAATTACATCAACCGGCAAACCCTTTCCGTTCTGGCTCCTGTGATCATGCAGCATTTCCACATGACGCATGAGGATTACTCCTACGTCGTGTCGGCGTTCCAGGTTGCTTACGCGGGGATGTGGCTGATCGGTGGGGTAATCATTGACATCATCGGCACGCGCCGGGGGCTGACCCTGGCCATGATCTGGTGGTCGCTTTCCAGCATGGTGCATTCGCTGGCGGGTTCCGTTTTTTCGCTTGCCATTTTCCGCTTCATGCTGGGAATTGGCGAGGGTTTCAACTGGCCCGGCGCCAGCAAGACAGTGGCGGAATGGTTCCCGGCGGACGAACGCGGCCTTGCCGTCGCCATCTTTGACAGCGGTTCGAGCGTGGGCGCCGTTGTCGCTCCGCCCTTCGTGGCTTTCATCGCCTATGAGTTCGGTTGGCGATACTCCTTTGTGGCCGCGGGGCTGCTGGGTTTTCTGTGGCTCATTCCGTGGCTCTATTTGTACCATCCGTTTGACACGCATCCCAGGTTGGGCGAGGAGGAGCGGAAAATTATTCAGGAGGGTCGGGGCACGCCAGGGACTTCGGCCCTTAAGGGCGCCAGGCGTTGGTTGAGCCTGCTCAAGGAGAGGAATGTCTGGGGCATCGTCCTCGGCCGCTCGCTGACGGATCCGATCTGGTGGTTTTATGTTTTCTGGCTTCCCGCCTATCTCAGCGAGGTGCGTGGCTTCAGTCTGAAACAGATTGGCGCGTTCGCCTGGATTCCTTTTCTTGCCGCAGATATCGGAAACTTCACCGGAGGGTTCGCGACGGGCTTCTTTATCAAGCGCGGGATGCCGGTTATCCGCTCGCGCAAACTTGTGTGCATCCTGAGTTCGCTGCCCATCATCGCGGGCATCCCTGCCGCGCTGACGCACAACACGACGGCCGCGCTGTTGCTGATCAGTCTTGCCACATGGGGATACGCAAGCTGGTCCACCATGGGACTGACGTTTCCTTCTGACCTGTTTCCTCAGGACGTTGTCGCTTCTGTCACTGGACTCAGCGGTCTGGGTGCGGGACTTGTCAGCACGGCGTTTACGCTTCTCATCGGGTTTATTGTTGATAAGTTTTCTTATTTCCCCGCTTTCGTTGCCGCCGGTACGGTTCCGCTCCTGGCGACTGCGATTGTCCTGATTCTCATCCGTGCTCCCGAAAGCAGCGCAAAAACACCAGCGGCAAATTGATTTGTGGATTGGGATCTGACAGGTTGCTCAAGAAACAGGGGAAAACTGTCATTCCAAGAAGACTTCGGCGACGAAGAGTCGCGCGCTGTACTTTTTAACTCGATCAGGCTGGCTGATGACGATGGGTGATCGCGCAGATGTCATCGTGGTTGGAGCGGGGCCGGGCGGCTCCACCGCAGCGAAATTGCTGGCCGCGCGCGGTTATTCCGCAGTGCTGATCGACCGCTCAAATTTTCCCCGCCACAAAACCTGTGCAAGCTGGATCAACCGCCTGGCGTTTGAGCGCTTCTCTTATCTCAAGAATTCGCTTTCTGATCTGGTAGAGAATCCGTTCTACGGCGTGACGTTTTATGACCATTCCATTGATAGGGAAGCCCGTTATCTGGAAAGTCGTCCTTCCGGCTATCTTTCACTGCGCTCGAAATTCGACGACGGGTTACGGCGGATCGCAGTGGACGCAGGAGCAATATTTCTTGGTGGCTGCGCCGTTTCTGATCTGCATGAAGAGCGCGACGGCATCCGCGTCCGCCTTGATGATGGCCGGGAGATCGCTAGTCGGGTGCTGATTGGCGCCGATGGCGCGTCCAGCCGGGTGGCCGCCAAAGCGGGGTTGCGCCGGGTCTGGCGGCCGGGGGATTATGTGTTGTGCGCTAACACCGACGTTCCTTTTCCGCCTGACCGGATCACAGCATTCTACGGCCAGCGATTCCCGTTCCGGGTGTACCTGGAATACGGCGGCATTCAAGGTTACGGCTGGGTTTTCCCCAAGAGAGAACATATTTGCATTGGCATTGGCGCGCTTTTGAAGGACGGTCGCTCTGTTCGCCCGCTTTTTGACCACTTCGTCCAGGCCCTTCGAGAACGGCGCCAGGTTCCGAGCGACCTGCCCGACGCTAAGGTCTATTTTGATATTGACCCGGTCGGAGGCGTGTATCGTACCCCAAGCCTGGTGCGTGACCGGGTGATGTTGATTGGTGACGCCGCCGGCTTTGTTTCCGGCTCGACCGGAGAAGGAATCTATCCCGCCATGGTCAGCGCGGAGGTCGCTGTCGATCTGATTCACGAGGCGCTGGGTGGACCCTCGATCGCCTCTGTGTTAGAAAGATACAATGAAGAGTGGCACGCTGAACTGGGTGACTATGTCAAAAGATTGCCTGGTGGCGAGCGTGAGGGCCAGACACGAGGCCGCATTGATATGATTTTCAGGGTGCCCTTGGTTCCGCGGATTGCGGGCAGGGCATTCTTATACGGGGAAAAACCATCAATTGGAACGCTCCTGCGTTCGTTCTAACCTCAGGATGATGGCCCTGTTTTGGGGCCAAAAATTCCTGTCTCTTCCGGTTGATTTGGTCTTCCTCTTGCCTTTAACATGGATGCGAGATAAG
>JAJYJL010000146.1:0-3241 GCA_021789565.1 Acidobacteriota bacterium | reverse complement strand
TCCTTGGGGAGTGATTGACCGATTGAAAAACCACAAAGCCGGATTTGCCGTCGCCAGGGTGATTATTAATAGCCATTTGCGAGCGGGTGGTATTCTCTTCCAGGGCAAGATTAATCCGTTCATGGTAACCCCTTTTCAGCAAGGGGTTTCTGCGCTTTTGCTACTGCTCCTGTTATTTGCAGGAGGGGAGACATTGTCAGCCCAGGGTCCAGGTACTTATAAAGTGAATCCGAAGGAAAGCCAGATTGAAATTCATCTGTTCAAGGGTGGCTTTTTGAGTTCTTTTGGGGATAACCACCTGATTGAAATGACTCATTTTTCCGGAACAGCAAACCTGTCGCAGGCGGCCGTCTGGAGGGCTTATTTATCGGGTGAGGCTGGCTCGCTGAAGGTAATCGACCCCTGGGGAAATCCCTCCGAGCGGAAGGAAGTGGAAGATACCATGCTTGGGCCCACACAGCTTGATGTGAACCACTTCCCCGCCATCAAGCTGCGCTCCGTTTCGTTCGACCATACTCCCGAGGATACCGCGTGGCATCTTGATGCCGATGTCGAGCTTCATGGCGTGACTCGTAAGGTGCAATTTTCACTGGATTGTCATCAAGTTGGCGACAAATTGCAAATTCGAGGAAGAAAGATGTTCAAGCTGACGGATTTTAACATCCAACCTTTTAGCACTGCATTTGGAGCAGTCAAGATAAAGAATGATTTTGAGGTCACTTACAACATCGTTCTCGAACGCATCCGTTAAACTGCAACGTTCCGCCTGGGAACCTGCCAGCCGCCTTGGGAACTGCGCAAATTTTGCGCGACCGCCCCGTTCCTGCCCTGTTTCAACCCCTGCAATCTGCGAAAGAACCACTCCCTGTTTTGGATGGAGGGCAAACTGAACCGCCGCGTTGTGGTGACAGGCATTGGTGCGGTCAGCCCCAACGGTCTGGGCCGCGAAGCCTTTTGGACTGCAAGCTGGCAGGGAAAGAGCGGCGTTCGTCGCATTCGGCGTTTTGATTCGTCCTCGCTGTCCGTACAAATCGCCGGCGAGATTGTGGATTTCGATCCGACCCGTTACATCAGCGAGAAAGACGCGGCCAATGTAAGCCGTGTTGTTCCGCTCGCGATTGCGGCCGCCGGCGAAGCCGTCACAGACGCCGGGCTCAATCCGTCGCAAATGACCCTTGAGGACCAACGACGGGTTGCTGTTCTTCTGGGTTCGGGCGGTGGTGGACAGGAATTTGTCGAGCATCAATACGGGCTGTACTACTCGGGCCACGTACGGCAGTGCAGCGTCTATACAATTCCCTCCGCAACTATCGGTACCCTGGCTAGTGAAATCTCAATGCACTTCGGATTTCGGGGCTTCAGCCACCTCATCTCGACCGGATGTACTTCCTCAACCGACGCCGTTGGGTACGCTGTTCAGAACATACGGTGCGGCATGGCCGACGTGGTCGTGTGCGGCGGAGCCGACGCTCCCTTGGCACCGCTGATCATGAAGGGTTTCACTTTGATGCGCATCCTCACTGCTTCCTGGAACGGCCAGCCGGAGCGCGGGTCGCGCCCCTTCTCGGCGGACCGGGACGGATTTGTGCTGGGAGAAGGTGCGTGGATGTTTATTGTGGAAAGTCACGAGCACGCTCAAGCACGAGGAGCTCACATTTACGGTGAAATTTCCGGCTACGCCTCCACTTGCGAGGCCTTTCACCGCGTGCGCCTGGAAGAAAACGGCGAAGAGCCTGCGCGTGCCATGCGCCTGGCGATGGAGCAGGCGAGCATCGGACCGGAGCAGGTCGATTACGTGAATCTCCATGGCACTTCCACAGTCCTCAATGACCGCATTGAGACCCGGGCGCTCAAGCTGGCTCTTGGCAAGCGTGCCTATCACGTGCCTGCGTCCGCGCTGAAGTCCATGATTGGACATCCTCAGGGGGCTTCCGGAGCAGCGGGACTTGCGGCCACACTGCTTGCCATGCGCGATGGCTGCGTTGCCCCCACGCTCAATGTTGATGTACCCGACCCGGACTGCGATCTGGACTATGTGCCGCACAAGTCGAGGCAGGTAGCGATTGAGCACGCGATCTGCAACTGCATTGCGTTCGGGTCGAAGAACTCCGCGCTGGTCGTTTCGCGAGCTGTGTAAGAGGGTCACCTTTCATGCTCCGCGTCCCTTCACAAGAGTGGCTTGATGAGGACCTCGGCACGCCAGGGGAAATCCGGCAGAGCTTTGACGACCTGTGGAGAATCAATCGCTGGCTGGGAGGCGTTTCGGGCTGCCTTCGTTTGTTGGACTGGTACTTCGCCCGCCGCGGCTCCCGGCCTGTGCGCATTCTTGACGTGGGTTCGGGCGATTCGCGCCTGGCGTCTCATCTTCAATCAGAAATGGCGCGTCACAACCGGACTGCGGAGTTTGTGGCCCTGGATCGCCGCCTTAGCCACCTGCGGAACGGGAACGCTTCAGATAGGGGATTGGCACGCGTGGTTGCAGATGTTTTCGATCTTCCGTTTGCCGATAAGAGCGTTGATGTGGTCATCTGCAATTTGTTCCTGCACCACTTTTCGGAGGACGCAGCCGTGGTTCTGTTGCGCCGACTCGCGGGGATCGCCTGTGAGGCGGTACTGATCAATGACCTTGAGCGGCATCCCCTCCCGTACTTTTTCATTCAATTGGCCTGGCCGTTTGCGCGCAGTCGGATCACCCGCCACGACGGTGCAGCCAGCGTACGCCAGGCCTATACGAAGGATGAGCTCGCAACCCTGGCCCGTCGCGCCGGATTCGAGGATTTCCACATCGAGCGACTTCCCGCTTTTCGCCTTGGACTCGCAGTATGGAAAATTTGAAACATGGTTCCGGCATTGTCGACCTGGCGATAATCGGCGGCGGCCCGGCGGGTTCTGCCGCTGCTCTGGAAGCCCGTCGGCTTGGTTTGCGAGTGGCAATGTGGGAGCGGGACCGCTTTCCGCGCGATAAAGTCTGTGGCGAGTTCATTTCTTCGGAAGCTCTCCCATTGCTGCAGAACGAGATTCCCAGAACTATGGCCCGCGGTGCGGAAATCCATTGCGCGGAATTGATATCTGGGCTTGATGTGGCACGGACATTCCGACTGCCACGCGCCGCTCTGGGGTTGTCGCGCCGCCTGCTGGATGCAGCGCTATGGGAAGCGGCTGAAACAGCCGGCGTGGATGCATACGTGTGCGATTGTGTTCGCAAGGTTCAGCAGTTGGCTGTCGGCCCCAGGCAAAATGC
>JAJYJL010000145.1 GCA_021789565.1 Acidobacteriota bacterium | reverse complement strand
CTGTGATAGAATCGCGCCGCACTCATTTTTCCAAACTTCAGCACGCTTGGAGGGACCGATGCGGAAAGCCTTGCCTTTGATCATGCTGCTTGCCCTGGCAGCGCCTGCCATGGCGCAGAACTTCAGTGACTGGCTTGGGCGGCTCCCCGAACCTCACGACTACGTCTTAAAGCGTGTCTCAAGCTACGACCGCACGGGCGGCAACGCCGATTATCGCGAGGTCGCGCCCGGCCAGACGTTCACGGTCCTGGATGAATCCGGCCCTGGAGTGATCACCCACGTCTGGTTCACCATTGCGGACCCCGAACTCTATCATCTGAAGAAGATCGTCCTGCGCATGTACTGGGACGGAGAAACCAATCCCAGCGTCAAGGCGCCCATCGGCGACTTTTTCGGCCTGGGCCTGGGCGATTACTTCGCCTACCAGTCGGTTCCGCTGGCCGTGGGTGAAGCGAAGGCGCTCAACAGCTTTTTTCCCATGCCATTCAAAAAGCATGCGCGAATTACGGTCACCAACGAAGGTGGCGACACCATTCGCGCTCTTTACTTCAACATTGATTACCGCGCCTATTCAAGACCGTTGCCGGAAGATACGCTCTACTTCCACGCGGAATACAACCAGTGCGCTCCTTGCACCGCCATCGTGAGTGACGGAAAGAACCTGGACGGAAAGAACAATTACGTCTGGGTCAAGGCAAAAGGGCGCGGGCAGTTTGTGGGCGTCACCATGTCAGTTCTCGAAAATAAGGATGGCTGGTGGGGTGAGGGTGACGACATGTTTTTTGTGGATGGCGAAAAGCTGCCCTCAATCAACGGTACCGGAACGGAAGATTATTTCCTCGGCGCGTGGGATTTTGGCGGACAGCCTTTTGCCTACGGCCTGTTCGGCGCGCCCGTTGTGGGGCCTGAGCGCGAAGGGGCCCGGTGGTCAGTCTACAGGTTCCACCTGGATTCGCCGATAACTTTCACCAAATCTCTGCTGGCAACCATCGAGCACGGAACGGCGGACAACCGCGCCGACAATTATTATTCTGTGGCGTACTGGTATCAGACTGAGCCGCACGTGCCCCCGCCGCCTCTGCCGCCGGTGGAAGATCGCCTGCCGCGCGTGCATCCGGCAAATCAGTAGAATGATTCGGGTCCGGATTCAGCGGACCTTGTTCCACTCGGAAAGGCTGTGTCGCCGGGGCCCCTGAACAACGTTGATCAGGGGTCTTCCGGCAACCAGGCGGTTGATATTTTCCGCCACCAGTTGCAGTCGTTTCTGTCGCGTTCCCAGCATCCAGCCTGAAACATGTGGGGTCATCACCAGATTGGACAACTTGTGAAACGGAAAACGTGACGGGCGGCAGGGTTCCTCCCCTGTCGGATAACGATACCATACGTCGACGGCCGCGCCGGCAATCTGTCGCCCTTTCAGCGCGCGATATAAGGCCTCTTCCTCCACCACGGCGCCGCGGGCTACGTTGATGAGGAAAGCGCTGCGCTTCATCTGCGCAAATTCCTTCGACCCGATCAAACCCCGCGTGTCGCTGTTCAGCGGGCAGGCAAGAACAAGGTAGTCAGATTTGCCTAAAACTTGCGGCAACGCCGCCGGGCCTTTCCAGGAATCAATCCCTGCCGGCCTTTTCTTCTTCGGATGCGCGCTGATGACCTGGATTGACATGCCTAGCGCGCGAGCCCGCGTGGCTACTTCGCGGCCAATCGTGCCGTAACCGATCAGTCCCAGGCTTTTCCCAAGGACCTCCTCGCTCGGGACTTCGCCGCGCGTCCACGAACCACCCCAGTTTCCCTTCCGGAATTGTGCGTCCAGGGCCAGCAACCCGCGGCTGAGAACAAGGATCATCATCACCACGTACTCGGCGACGGCCGGCCCGTGGAAATAAGCGTTGGCAACAGTCGTGCGCGGAGAAAGCAGGTCTGTCCTGAAGGCATCAATGCCCGCATTGGGGGCCTGGAGCAACTTCAAGTTCTTCGCTGCATGGGCCATGCTTTCGGTGAAAAAGTGGCCGACCGCCACATCGGCGTTCGCCAGTTCTTTGAGTAATTCGGGATCTTCACGATTGATGGGGAAAGGAAAAATCTCTGACGGGGCCTGAATATGGGTCTTGAGAAAACTCGCCGCGTTTGCGGTCACCTTGCCCACCAGAACCACTTTCAGCCGGCGCTGCCTCGTCTTTTGTTTCGTAGCCATCTTGATCACTGATTTCGGAATGGATTTCTTGACCTTGCAGTCAACCTTCTGCCCCAGGAATGTTCGCCCCTGGACTTCGCAGCCTGCATTGGGGCAGATCCCTCACCTGAGGATTAACAAGGTACTTGGGAAATTCGCCCCGCAGGATCTGGGCCGCCTGTTCTGACACGCTGCGGCGCAAGTCGGCATAAGCCTCAAAGCTGCAGGAGGCGTAGTGACATGTCACGACGACGTTATCAAACTCCAACAGTGGATGGGGAATCCTGGGAGGCTCGGTTTCAAGAACGTCCAGACCTGCGCCGCCCAATCGACCATTGGCCAGCGCTTCTTCAAGGGCCACCTCGTTCACCACCGGCCCGCGCGCCGTGTTGATCAGGATGGCGCCGCGCTTCATCAGCGCAAAAGCATCCGAATTCATCAGGTAATGGGTCTCCGGCGTGAGCGGAACGTGAAGAGAAACGATGTCCGCTTGCCGCAGCAAATCCGCCAGCGGCAAAAGTTGCACTCCGTCTGCTTCTGCAGTGCCCGGAGCGACATAGGGATCTGAAGCAATGACACGAAGCCCGATTGCTTTTGCCATGCCGGACAGTTTCCGCGCAATGCGTCCAAAACCAACCAGGCCCAGGGTCTGGCCGCTCAGCCGACGCATCGGAAGCATTCTTTCCTGAATACCCACAACCCACTTTCCCTGGCGGGTCAGCTGGTCCGCCAGTGCGATCTTGCGAGCCACCGCCAGCAGCAGGCCAAGCGCGTGCTCTGCCACTTCGTCCTGGCAAAATACCGGCACGTTCGCCACCACAATTCCGAGATCGGTGGCGGCCTCGAGGTCAACCGAATCCACGCCGATGCCCAGCCGCACAATTCCTTTCAACTGCGGAAGTTCGCGGAGGAAATCCCGCATCATAGGGGCAGTGCTTGCAATCAGGACTTCCGCAGATTGCGCCATGGCGACGCGATCTGCCGTGTTGCTCGCCTTTCCATAGCGAAAGGAGCCGCCGGCGCCATAGATCAGCTTCTCGTCGAGTCCGCACACGGGGCCTTCTTCCCTCTCGGTGAATACAACCAGACGCCTTGTTTCTGCGCTCACGCTCACTCCTTGATGGATAAAAAACAGCCCTATAGAGTACGGGCAGGATGGAAATGAATGCAAGGTAGAAATGATAAGACCGCAGGCACGACCAGCCGGTGGCCTGATCCAATTTCAAGATGAAGAACCGGGGCGGGCCGGAAGCCCTGAGAGTTTACCCTGCTGCCCGTTTGGTTCCCGCGACCTGCTCTTCCAGGTCAGCCATGTTCAGGACGATCACCTTCCGCCGTTCCATTTTGATAATCTTGCGGTCCACAAGCCGCCGGAGGTTTCGTGAAACCAGGTCACGCACAGTGCCAATCTCAGCCGCAATCTGCTGGTTGGTTTCCTCCAGTGGAAACTCGACGCCGCGCCGCGTCCGAATTCCTACAGCCAGCGCCCTGTCGCGTAGAAACCTCGCCAGCCGGTGGCTGACTTCCTTCAGCGAGAGTTCTTCAACCAGCGACGTCATATAGCGGAACCGCCACGCCAGGGATCGGATGACGGCAAAAGCGACTTCAGAATTCTGCCGGCACAAACTGAGGAACTCGCGCTTGGGAAGGAAGAGCAGGCTGGAATCCTCGAGGGCCGCCGCGGAAGCGGGCAGGTTGCCACCGTCAAAAACCGGAAGCTCGCCGACCGTTGACCCGGCCCGTTCGATCACCAGAACCTGCTCGCGGCCCGTGTCTGCCATTTTGAACATCTTGATGGCCCCGGATTGGATGACGTACATGCCTTCGCAGGGGTCGCCTTCAGCAAACAGCAATTCGTCTTTGCCCAGGCTCCGCACCACGCAGTGGGCCGCAAGGCGGCCGAGTTCCTCTTCCCCAAGCACCGCGAAAAAGGGGACACGCCGCAACGTCGCAATCGCATCAAGTGAAGTCATGGGGCCTCTCACATCCTAATCTTCCTGTGGAAAAGCGGCAAGAACTTGTGCCAATCCGGAGTATAATGGCGGTCTGGTTTAGGGAGGGTGTGTACACTCCTGCCGGGAGTCCGACTTAAGTCGTCGCATTCTTCATGCGCGTCAACTAATCTAAATTCAGACCGGGTGTAATCCTGCACCTCGGAGACAATTGCGGAGGAAGCTAGAATGGCCTACATCATCGCTGAACCTTGCATCGGTACAAAAGACACTGCCTGCGTGGACGTTTGCCCGGTGGATTGCATCCACCCTCGCAAAGATGAAGCAAACTTTGCCGACTCGGAAATGCTTTACATTGACCCGCTGGAGTGTATCGATTGCGGGGCCTGCGTTCCCGTCTGTCCCGTTTCAGCAATTTTTCCCCAGGACGACCTGCCGGAAAAATGGCAAAGCTTTATTGAGAAGAACGCCGCGTACTACAAAAAATAACCAGCAAAGGTTTTGCAGCATCAGGGGCGCCGCCGGCCGTGGCGCCTCACTCCACCCTTCTGTTATTCTTCAACCCCTGGCGCCGGTACCCGCCTCGCGGCCTTCGGAGGCCCGCCAGAGCGCCGGTTTCGATAGCGATTCTTCACGTTTCAACTTATAATTGTCTCTGGTTGTTTTGAAAGCCCTTGGCTCCCGCGCTGTCCTTGTCCTCGCATGTACCGACTGTATAGCATATTATTCAGCTTCGGCTTTGTCCTGATGGCGCCGTACTATCTGCTCCGGCATCGCGGCCGAAAAGAACTTGCAGGCTGGCGCGAGAGGCTCGGCGTGCTGCCAACGGCCTTCCGCCAGGACGGCCCGGGCGCGATCTGGGTCCATGCCGTTTCGGTCGGCGAAACTCTGGCCGTCGCCGGGCTGGTGAAACAACTGCAGCGGCGCTATCCGGACCGAAAAATCTTTTTGAGCAGTGTGACAGCGGCGGGGCGCGAAGCGGGCACGATGAAGCTCCCTGGCATTGCCGGCCAATTCTACCTGCCGTTCGATTGGAAGTGGGCCGTGCGGCGCGCGCTGCAGCAGATTCGCCCGTCCGTCCTTGTGATCGTTGAAACGGAACTGTGGCCCAACCTGCTGAAAGCGGTCAGGGAGTCCGGGTGCCAGATCATTCTGGTGAATGCGCGGGTTTCTGACCGGTCGTTTCCCGGCTACAGTCTGGGTCGTCCTTTCATACGGCGCGTGCTGGAGAGCGTCACCCGAATCTGCACCCAGACGGCAACCGACGCCGAGCGTTTTCAAGCGCTGGGCGCCCGCCCTGAACGAGTGGTTGTAACGGGCAATCTGAAATTTGACGGGCGCGCACCCGAGTTCGGAAGTTTTGCAATCAAGATGAAAAATATCCTGGCGGCAGAAGATCGAAGCCCGGTTTTTGTGGCCGGTAGCACCATGCGCGGAGAAGAACCGCTGGTGCTCCAGGCCTGGCAGAGGGTCCGCGAGAAGCATCCGCGCGCAATCCTGATTCTTGCGCCGCGCCACCCCGCCCGTTTTGATGAAGTGGCGGAAATGTTACAGGCGCGGCAACTGAGTCGCATCCGCCGCACAAGCCTTGCGCAAAACGAAGATGAAATGCGCCGGCAGATTTCCCAGGCAGAAATTCTGTTGCTCGACACCATTGGCGAGCTTGCGGAAATTGTCGGCGTGGCAGACATTGTGTTTGTCGGAGGCAGCTTGGTCCCAACCGGCGGCCACAACGTCGTCGAACCCGCTTTCTGGGCAAAGCCGATCCTGTTTGGCCCGCACATGCACAACTTTCGGGACGTGGCGAGCCTGTTTCTCAAGGCGCACGGCGCCGTTCAGGTGCCCGACGCCGATGGGCTGGCTGATGCCATCCTCCGCCTGCTCGATCAACCTTCCGACGCGCGCCTGATGGGAGAAAGGGCCAAGGGTGTTGTCAACCAGCAGGCAGGTGCCGCGATGCGCATCCTGAACCTGATGGAGGAATGGCTCGGCACGCCGCAGGCCACCGTGGCGCCCGCGCCTTGAGCCGATTGATGAACCGCTCTCTCATGCCGCTTGCCGGTCTGTATGGTGCGGGGGCGCGCTTGCGCCGGCGGGCCTTTCAGCAGGGGTGGCTCAAATCCAGGCGCCTCTCGCGTCCTGTCATCAGCGTGGGCAACCTGACCGTCGGCGGAAGCGGCAAGACTCCGCTCGTGGCTCTGATTACTGAGATACTGCTTCGCAACGGCTGCAAACCTGCAATCCTCACGCGAGGCTACCGCCGCAAACGCGGAGCGGATCTGATTGTCCTGGAACCGCAGCCGCAGCGGAACCCGGACGCCCGCGAAATCGGCGACGAACCCGCCCTGCTGGCCCGCGCCTTGCCCCAGGTACCCATCGTCATCTGCGCCGACCGTCATCGTGCGGGACAGCTTGCCGAACAGCGTTTCGGCGCGGACGTGCATATCCTGGACGACGGCTTCCAGCACTTCGCGCTCGCGCGGGACATTGATCTTGTGGCCGTCGATGTTACGCAGGGTGTGTTGGATGATGCTTTGCTTCCTGCCGGAAGGCTGCGCGAGCCGGTGTCCGCGCTGTCGCGAGCGGACATCATCGTTCTCACTCGGACCGAAATCCGCGAGCCGGACCCAACGGAGCAACAGGTACGGGAAATCAATCTCAGCGCCCCAATTTTCCGCTGCACAACACTTCTCCGCAGCCTGATTGAAAGGGGCGGCGGGCAAGCCCTCGAAGCCGGAGAATATCGCGACAAGTCCGTCTGCGCTTTTTGCGCCATTGGCAATCCTTTCGCCTTTTTTTCAGATCTGCGCCGCTGGGGATTCGATCCGGTTGCGGAAATCGCGTTCCGGGACCATCACGCCTATACAAAAGACGACCTCCACCGGCTCAACAATGCCGCAAGCGAAGAAGGCGCTGCCGCTTTTCTCACAACCGAGAAAGACGTGATGAACCTTTCGCCGGAGATGGAGTTTGACCTTCCCGTGCTGGCCTGCGCCATCCAGGCTGAAATTTCCGAAGCTGAAAAATTTGAACAACTACTGCTGGCGGGCATCGAGCGAAAACAGGTAGGATCAAAGGTTGTGCCCCGTTTATGAATGGCCGGTTCGCATATCGTTGATTATGCTGAAGAGCCCCGTTCTGAATCCTGAGAAGATTTTTGTCCGCGCAACCAACTGGGTCGGCGACGGAGTCATGTCCCTGCCCGCGCTCGAAGCCCTGCGGGAGCGTTACCCGTCCGCTGAGATCGTGCTGGTCGCCAAACCATGGGTGGCCGACGTTTATGAGCATCATCCGGCGGTCGACCGGATGATCTTGTATGATGCGGCGCAGGAACATCGGGGCCCGGGCGGTTTTGCGAAACTGGTGGAACAGATTCGCGCCGAGCATTTCGATATGGCCGTCCTTTTCCAGAATGCATTTCACGCCGCCTGGATGGCCTGGCGCGCGCGCATTCCTGTTCGCGTCGGCTATGGGCTTGAAGGCCGCGGCGTTTTGCTGACCGATTCCATTCCCGTTCCCTCCCCCGCGCTCTACGGCCACCAGAGCAATTACTACCTGCAACTGCTGTTCCGCGCCGGCCTGGTGGAAAGGATCGCGCCGGTTGAAAGGATCCGCCTGGGCGTTCAGAACAGTGAAAAGACCTGGGCCGCAAAGCACCTCAAAACCCTGGGGCTGGGAGGTCCTCGCTTTCTGGTAGGACTGACTCCGGGCGCCGCTTTTGGTCCCGCCAAGCGCTGGCTTCTGGACCGATACGCTGACCTGGCGGACCGGCTGGTTGGCGCGCTCAATGCCGATGTGCTGATCTTCGGTTCCCCGTCTGAAAAACCCCTGGCCGAAGAAATTGCCCGCGCTATGAGCCACACGCCGGTGATCATGACGGGGGATACCACGCTGCGCCAGCTGATGGCGCTGCTGGTACAATGCCGGCTGGTGATCACGAACGATTCCGGCCCCATGCACCTGGCCGCTGCGCTGGGATTGCCGGTGGTCGCCATCTTTGGATCAACTGACGAGCACGCCACCGGCCCGGTCAGCCCGCTGGCCAGGGTCGTCAGGCATGCCGTAGCGTGCAGCCCCTGCGGGCTGCGCGAGTGCCCCATCGACTTCCGCTGCATGAAGAGTGTGACAGTGGATCAAGTCCACCGCACGGCGCTGGGATTGATCAAGGAATACGGAGTGACGCATGAACGACCTGCGGCAGAATAGCAAGCGTGCTGCGCAGAAAACTGAAACGCAAAATGGCGGCCCCCGCCTGCGCCCGGCGATCTTTCTGGACCGCGACGGCACCGTTACGGATGAAGTGGGCTACATCAACCACATCAGCCGCGCCAGAATTTATCCCTTTGCGCCTCAAGCCGTCCGCATGCTCAAATCCACCGGGCTGCCGGTGATCATTGTCACTAACCAGTCGGGTGTCGGGCGGGGATATTTTACGGAAGAGGTCGTAGGCCAGGTCCATCGCATGGTGGAGGATGCGCTTTCGGCCGCGGGCACAAGCGTGGACGCTTTTTACTACTGCCCGCACCACCCGAGCGCAGTCATCGAGAGTTACCGGCAGGAATGCCGCTGCCGCAAGCCTGGGACGGGAATGCCGGAAGAAGCGGCAAAGGATTTTGGCATCGACCTCGGCCGTTCGTATGTAGTGGGCGATACTTACCGCGACATGAAGATGGGATTCGCCATCGGTGCGCGGACCGTTATGTTGATGACAGGTTACGGGCGCGGGGAATACGAATACCGCCGCCAGGATTGGGCCCGCATGCCGGACCTGATTGCTGAAAACCTGATGGAAGCGGCACGACTCATCCTGCAGGAGTTGAATGTTCCTGCCGGCCCGGGTCCCGTGACACAATCGGTCCTCTCATGAACCTGACGCGCAAATTCCGGGCATCGTTGCTTTCAGTTGTGGACCGGTTCTCCAGCCAGGACATCGTTGTGCTGGGCGATATGGTCGCGGATGAATTTATCTATGGTGAAATAGCACGCGTGTCGCGCGAGGCGCCGGTCCTGATCCTGAAACAGCACGACAGTTACATTGTCCCCGGCGGCGGAGCCAACGCCGCGAATAATCTGGCCGACCTGGGCGCCCGCGTCACGCCGGTGGGTCTGGTCGGCGATGATCGCAGCGGCGAGGCGCTTTTCCAATACTTCAAGGACAAGGGTGTCTCCACGCGCGGGCTTCTGCGCGTTCCGGGGTACGTCACACCGACCAAGTCCCGCATTCTCGGCGGACTGAGCCACTGGCAGCGGCAGCAGATTGTCCGCATTGATCGCGAGCCGCCGGAAGACAATCGGGAAGAACTGCGAAAGCGCGTCAGCCGGCAGACCGCCCGATTATTGAACCGCAAAACGGGCGTCCTGATTGCTGACTACGGCTACGGCGCGACAAACGCTTTCGAAGTTGCGTCACTCCAGCGCCGAATCGGCGACAGCCGCCTGCCGGTGGTTGTGGATTCTCGGTACGACCTGCAGAGCTACTCGCAGGTCACGGCCGCCACACCAAACGAGCCCGAAGTGGAAGCAGCGTTCGGCAAGCCGATCGGGAACAACGTGGACCTGCTCTTTGAACTCGGGCGCGCCATGCTGGAACGGCAGTCGCTGCGGGCCCTCCTGGTTACGCGCGGCCGCGACGGAATGGCGCTGTTTGAACCGGGCAGGAAGCCGCAACTGATTCCGGTTTTTGGTTCCGACCAGGCCGTTGACGGCACCGGAGCAGGCGATACCGTGGTTGCGGCTTTTACCCTGGCGCTTGCGGCGGGTGCCGATTTTCTCACCGCTGCACTGCTTGCGAATTGCGCGGGCGGCCTCGTAGTGATGAAGCGCGGAACCGCGACCATCACGGCCCGGGAACTCAAGGAGGCGATACGCAACGCATGACGGGCAAGCTTGTTCCCCGCGTGGATGTTGTGGCGCTTGGTGAACGCCTGCGCGGGGCGGGACGGCAGATTGTTTTCGCGAACGGCTGCTTCGACCTGTTCCACGTAGGGCACGTCCGGTACTTGGAAGGCGCCCGGCAGCAAGGCAATGTGCTGGTTGTCGGCGTGAACAGTGACCGTTCCGTGCGGGAACTGAAGGGCGAAGGCCGCCCGCTGCTGCCTGAAGACGCGCGCACGGAATTGCTGGCGGCAATGGAATGCGTGGATTACGTGGTCATCTTTGATGACCTGACCGCCGAAAATATCCTGCGCGATTTGAAGCCGGACGTTCACTGTAAAGGGACCGATTACACGGAGGCCACCGTACCGGAACGGGAAGTGGTTAAAGGCTGGGGCGGCCGTGTTGTGATTGTAGGAGACCCGAAAGACCATTCAACCCGAGACGTGCTTGCGCGGGTTGCGCAACTCAAAAAAGTGGAGAAATAACGCCCCGGAAGGGGTGACCGGCGTGAAGCCGTCATCCTCCCGTTTCATCCACCTTGATCTGAAAGAAAATGCCGGAATCCCGTCAGCGTTTCCTCGTCATCCGTCTCAGCTCCATCGGAGACATCGTCCACACCTTGCCGGCAGTGGCGGCGCTGGGACGCGCGCATCCGGACGCGGAAATTCACTGGGCGGTCGAAGAACGTTACTCAGCGCTTCTTACTGGAAATCCTTATGTCAGCCGCGTCATCAAGCTGGATACTCTCGGTTGGAGAAAAAGTCCGACGGCCGGCGCCACGATGGCG
>JAJYJL010000144.1 GCA_021789565.1 Acidobacteriota bacterium | reverse complement strand
CGAAGAACGTATGATGGCGCCGCGTGCGGCCCACCTGTTCGAGATCGTTGTGTTTGCCGCCCGCGCGGACGCACTTCTGCGACGAGCAGGCGCGCGAGTAGTCGCGCTTCTCACGGCCGAGAAAGACGTCCTTGAACTGGTTCATCCCGGCGTTGGTGAACAGCAGCGTGGGATCGTTGGCCGGCACCAGCGACGCCGAGCGCACCACCTTGTGGTTACGGTCTTCGAAGAACTTTAAAAATCGGCTTCTAATCTCGTTTGAATTCATGGCGATAGTTTTAAGTTCAGAGTTCAGCGTTCTGAGTTTCAGCGCGAATTATGAATTATAAATTATGAATGATCGCGCTGCTTCTGGGCACGGCTTTCCCGCTTGGTGTTGAGAATGATGGACGTAATTACGTTGAGCAGTTCCTCTGTTTCCCTCGTCAGTGGCTCGATCCGTTCCGACGGAACGAGCTCGGACGCAGCCAGAACACGGAGCCAGTATAGACTTTCCCTTGCTTCCTTCTGAGAGATCCCCAGCTTATGGATGAAGTCCGCCCGGCTCTCGGCTGCCTGAGCCTCCTCTACGTTGGCGCCGATTGAACTTGCCGCTCGAAGGTATTGCCTCCCCAAAATCCAGCCGGCCCCTTTTCTCTGTTCCTGGAGAAATTGATATAGCTTTACGGCACGCAGGGTATAATTAAACGAACGTTTCAAGATGTCCTTCGATTTATCCACTATCGGCTGCCGTCCCTGGCATCTCGGCGGCAATGCGCAGTTCCCCGCTGCTTCCCATAATTCATAATTCACCATTCATAATTTGGAACTTAGGCTTTCTCACTTTCGTCAGATGGGTCCCCCACATCAATGTTGTCAGCGACTGGTTGAAGTTCGGGCCGTGAGCGTATCGTTTTCATAATATCATCAGCGCGAAAGCCGCGGCGGATGAGGCCCTGGCAGAGGGAGGCGAGTTTCGAGCGGGTGAGGGGCTTGCGGAGGGTGCGGACTTTTTTGTCGAGGGTGCGTTGCAGCAGTTCGCGCTCGTTGACAGAGGCGAAGGCGTTTTCCACCGCGCGATCGATCAGGTTGTAATCGACCAGCTTGCTTTTCAGCTCGCGCCGGATGCGGTGCCGGCCGTAGTTGCGCACCCGCGCCAGCGACGAGGCGTAGGCCTCGGCGAACTTTGCATCGTCCAGGTAGCGGAGTTCGCGCAGGCGGGCAATGACCCCGGGAATCTCCCCGGAGTCCGGAAACTTTTTTTCCAGGGCCCGCCGGAGTTCGGCCACCGAATAGGGCCGCCGGGAAAGCATGGCGACGGCTGTATCAAAGGGGGTTCTTTGTGGGACTTCCTTGCGTCGCAAAGCGATCCACCTGGCTTGATTTTTCCATTTCGTCCCGCGCGGCGTCCGAGGTGGAACGAATTCCCAGGATACGGAGCTTGAATTCGTCGGCGTTGGACGCGTAGAGCAGAGCTTCCTGCAGCGAGATCAGTCCCTTAGTGTACAGATCGTAGATCGACTGGTCAAAGGTCTGCATCCCGTACTGCGAAACGCCGGAGGCAATGGCTTCGCGGATCAGGCGGGTCTTCTCCGGATTGATAATGCAATCGCGGATGTACTCCGTGGTGATCATGATTTCGGCGGCGGGGGCGCGGCCGATGCCGTCGGACTTGCGGACCAGCCGCTGGGAAATAATGGCCCTGAGGGTGCTGGCCAGCAGCAGGCGGATCTGTTTCTGTTCCGGCGGGGGAAAGACGGTGATAATGCGCTGGATGGTTTCCGTGGCGTCCAGGGTGTGGAGCGTGGAGAGGACCAGATGTCCGGTTTCCGCGGCCAGCAGGGCGGTGTGGATGGTTTCAAGATCGCGCATTTCACCCACCAGGATCACGTCCGGGTCCTGGCGCAGGGCGGCGCGCAGGGCGATGCCGAAGCCGGAGGTGTCCACTTCCACCTCGCGCTGGTTGACAAAGCCCTTCTTGTCGCGGTGCAGGAACTCGATGGGGTCCTCGATGGTGATGATGTGGTCGGAGCGCGTGGAATTGATGCGGTCCACCATGGCGGCCAGGGTGGTGGTCTTGCCGCTTCCGGTGGTCCCCGTCACCAGGACCAGGCCGCGCGTTTCCTGGCAGATCTTTTCCAGCACACGGGGAAGGGCGAGATCCTCCAGGGTGCGGACCTTGGTGGGAATCACCCGCAGCACCATGCCCACGTTGCCGCGCTGCTGGAACAGGTTGACGCGGAAGCGCCCCAGTCCCCCCACGCCGTAAGCCATATCGAGTTCGGTGTTTTCCTTGAATTTCTGCTTCTGGCGGTTGGTCATCATGCTGAAGGCCATGTTGACCATCTCTTCGGCGGAAATGCGCGAATACTGCGTCAGGGCGCGCAGTTCGCCGTCGACGCGGATGTAGGGATAATTGCCCACCTTCAGATGAAGGTCAGAGGCTTTGCTTTCGCAGGCCGTTCGCAACAGCTCGTCGATCGTCACAGCCAGTCCCGCCAGGTTGATTAAAAGATTCTGGCACTCCGGCCCGGGTCCCCCGCTGCCCGGGCGCGCAGGATACCCCGGGCCACAATGCCGGCAGCATTAGTTATCGGCTGGTGACGGACGGCCCTTGAGTCCGCAGGATGTTCAATTTCGGCGCCGGACTGGAACCGCTCCCTTCAGCGTGCGCAGACCAGCGCCATCATGCTTTCCTGCAGGGAAGGGCGTGGCGGCGCAAAGAAAATTTGTGCGGGCCCTGAGAACCTTTGGGAGGATGGGCGGAGGATCTGAATGAGCTCTTCGAACCGCCTCTGTGCTCTCAGTGTCTTCAAAGGTTTAACACAGAGACCACCGAGGCCCTCCGCGCTCTCTGTGTTGAGCTTTTTGGGGCCACGGAGGTCACGGAGAAAAGCGGGTGCCCGAATCCCTCTGCCCTGCCCAGGGTACGTGGCAGGAGTAAAGCATAGTGCGGTGAAAAACCGGCGGCGCTTAGTTTGAAGTCGCCACCGGCTGTTTGCAGTAGGTCAGCCAGCCGAACTTGTCTTCAGCGCGGCCTTCAACGATGTCGAGGTAGCGTTCCTGAAGCCGTTGGGTGACGGGGCCGGGCTGGCCCTTGCCCACCACGATGCGGTCTACGGAGCGGACGGGTGTGACTTCCGCCGCCGTTCCGGTAAAGAAGACTTCATCCGCGATGTAGAGGATCTCACGCGCCAGCACCTGCTCGATCACCGGAATTCCGGCTTCTTCGGCAAGCTGAATGATGGACGCCCGGGTGATGCCCGGCAGCACCGAAGAGGCCAGCGGCGGGGTGTAGATCTTTCCATCGCGCACCACAAAAATGTTTTCACCACTGCCTTCGCTGATGTTGCCCGCGTGGTCCAGGGCGATGCCTTCCACGTAGCCGTTGGTGATGGCTTCCATCTTGATGAGCTGGGCGTTCATGTAATTGCCCGCGGCCTTGGCCATGGCCGGCAGCGTGTTGGGCGCAATGCGGTTCCAGGAGCTGACGCAGACGTCCACGCCCTGCTTCAGCGCCTCGTCGCCCAGGTACTTGCCCCACTTCCAGGCCAGCAGGTAAACCTCCACCGGGTTCTTCAGCGGGCTCACTCCCAGGTTTTCGTAGCCGCGGAAGACGAGCGGGCGGATGTAGCACGCCTTGACATTGTTCACCCGGACCAGATCAATCATCGCCTGCCGAAGCTGCTCGCGCGTAAAGCCCGGTTCCGTGCGGTAGATCTTGGCGGAATCCACCAGGCGGCCGACGTGCGCATCGAGGTGCAGGATGGCCGCGCCCTGCGGCGTCTCATAAGTGCGCAGACCCTCAAACAGGCAGCTTCCATAGCTGACCACGTGCGAGGCTACATGGATAGTAGCCTGGTCCCAGGAGATGAACTTGCCGTTATGCCAGACCTTTTCGTAAAAATCCAATGCCATAAACAGTTTTCCTTCCTCCGCAGCCGGCCTGCAGGTGATGCTTCGTGCTTCCTGTTCAGGGCGACAGAATAATCAGGCCCATTATAGCGCGAATTGGGGCGGTATGGCGGCTCATTTGCGGTTGGGACGCCGGTGGCGTGGCTGCTTTTCGCTTCCCGGGACTGGGTCATACCAGCCGTTGGTACTAGCACGGAAGTCATCTTTTCTGATGTGTTAGTAGGTGCTAGGATCAGTTTGTAGACGAGGACACTTGCGAGTGTCAGGGGGGGGTATTTAAATGGTGATGTCAGTTGTCGCACTGGCAGTTTGTGCGGCGCTGTTTCTCTTTTACATTCAAGCACTTTGCCAGAAAATATTGCGCCAGGAGTTCAGCCATCCGTATTTTCGCGAGATTGTTGAAATCCTGCATCTCGAGTACTCGCGCCTGCGGGATTCCTACGCCTCTGGCAGCCCGGGCGATTACAGAGATGCGCGCCTGGCTCTAAAGTGCGATTTCTTCGCGCTGAAGTACCTGCTGAGAAACGGCGTTCCCGAGCGGCGGCACCTATCGCGGCGGGAGAAAATTCTGACGCTTTATTTCCGGCTCATGTTTTTCTCTCTGCCCATCCGGCATGCGCTGAATTTCCGTGAAAAAGAGGGGATGCTGGAACTGGCGAGCACCCTCCAGTTTTTTGCGAATTCGGTGGGAGAGAAATTGAGCATCAATCCCACCGCGGCCGCTCAGTCGCAGGCTAATTAACCCCGCTCTGTGTTGATAAGGACAGCTTCGTGGCTTTTAATTCCTTGCATCGGCAAATCATGACTCTGGCGGACGAACCGCTCATCCGCAACCTCCAGAACCTTGTGAAGAGGCTGGAGGTTGAGAATCCCGCGGACTGTGAGGCCTTTAGAGATGCAATCCTGGATCGCGGGCGGTATGACAAGGTCATTCTTGACTTGCGGTGTCCAGCCCCGCTGCGAGATTCCGAGGTGCACGGGATCAGGAAGATTGAGGCCAGCAGAGTGGGGAGAATCCTTTCAGTCACCGCGGAGGTTAACGGTCCGAAAACCCTCGCCATGGTGGAACGTTACCTTTTCAATGGCCTTCCGCCTTCCCTCCTCTGGCTGGTCAGTCATCGTTATCGATCCGGCCGGCAGTGAAAGCCTTCTGCGGGTGCTGTTTCAATCAGACGTCCGAGATAATCTTCAGAGCCAATCTTCACGCCGGCGGATTTCCTGCAGCCGCCATCCTTTTTCACCGCACCTTGCCTTCGGATTTAGAATTTCCAATTTCTGGGCGCTTTAAGCCGTTTTTTCATGAGACCGCTGGCCTGTAGTGCTGCGCCGGGTTGTTGCGGCCGGCTTATGGCACCTTCGGCTACATGTATAAGTACTAAAGTCAGATTGTGCGGGCGGCGCGCATGGACTAAGATTCAAACATTATCTGGTGGAAGCCTGCAGGGTCCGCAGGAGCCGCTGATGTTCTTGGGTGTTGTAATCCTGGTTAAATCCGGCTCCTTGGAGGTGGACATTTAATGGAGAACGTCCCGCTACATCGGAAAGTCATGTTTCTTAACGATGAGCCTTCCATCTGTAACCTTCGGTCTCTTCTGAAAAAAATTGACCGGGAGAACATTCTGGAGGTAGTCGGCAATTCCCTGTTGGCCTCGCTTGAACAGAATAAGTTTGACGCCGTCATTCTTGACCTGCGACCTTCGCGCCTGAAGGCGAAAGAGGAGGTCCGTGGCATCAGAAAGATTCGGGCTGGCTGGATGGGAAAGTTACTGGTAATCGTGGCCGAGGTCAATGGCCCCAAGACGCTGGATATGCTTGAGCGATATCTCTTCATGGGCCTTCCTGAAGGGCTTCTCTGGCTCGTCAGCCATCGCATTCCATCACCCCAACACTGAGCTGCTTCCCCCATATCACGGACTTTTGCGGCCTTGCGCTATTGTTGCAAAACCGCCAGGGTTCAGCTTGTAGCGAAGGGGCGCGAATTCGATCCCGCGGTAACGCCGCTGCGGCGGGCAACAGCGGTGTTAGGGGTTCCAGGTGCAGGCCCGTTGCGCGCCGCACTGCGGGCCGCTCCGCAGCGAAGCTTTCCTGACAGAAACAGACTCAGCCGCGCGGACAGGTTTTTTAACCCTTTCAATAGGACAGCGCGGAAGCCCCTGACGCCAACCCCTCCTGCCGTGCGCCCAGGACCCGGCCCAATTCCAGGCGACCGCGATGGACCCGCGACTTGGCGGTGCCGGAGGGGATTCCCAGCACCCTGGAAACTTCCGTATACTCCAGGCCCTGAAGATCGCGCAGCGCCACAGCCTCCCGCAAGCCGGGCGGGAGTTGCTCCAGCGCCTTCTGCAGCAGCGCCTGCCTTTCCCTGCGTTCCAACTTGTCGGACGGCGAGGGTTCACGGCAGGGGTCCTGCTCCAGCCGCAAGGACTCTTCATCGATCGAGACCGTCAGGCGGTGCTTCTTCGAGCAGCGGTAGTAGTCCACCAGGTGGTTCCTGGCCACGCGGTAAAGCCAGGTGGTAAAACTTGCCCGCCTGACGTCAAAGCCTCCGATGGCCCGGAAGATTTTGAGGAAAATTTCCTGGGTCAGGTCCTGGGCTTCTTCTTCGCAGCCTGTGGCCCGCAGGCAAAGCCCGAAAACGTCGCGCGTATGTTTGCGGACCAGTTGGGTCCATGCCCGCTCTTCGTTCCTGCGGCACCGTTCCAGCAGTTGATAGTCGGGTTCCACACCACACCTCGATTTTCGAAAACCGCCACGCCCCTGGCCGCCGGGAGCGCTCTCAGCTCCGCCCTGTCCGTCGCCATGCTGAGGCGCGGCGTGCCAGTCCGCATGTCCAGGGCGCATCAGGCGCCCGCTCGGATTCCTGCGGCAGCAAAGGTCACCAGCCGCCGGATCATTGTTTCCGCGTTCAGCCCTTTCTTTATTTCCGGCGGCACGACGCCCTCGCGTCCTGTGGTCAGCAGCGTGTGGTGAAACGCCCCCACCATGAACCGGATCCGCCAGTACATATCCTCGTGGGTCAGCCCGGGCAGGGAACGGGAAACCAAACCGGCAAAACGTATCCATACCTTCTCGAGGTGAGAGCGAATACGCCGTTCAACCTCGGGATCGGGCTCGCCGTAGCAGCGCCCCACCAGGCGCATGAATGCCGTGTCCCTTTTGCCGGCCGCAAAACTCCGTTCAACGGACGGGCGGACCATCGCCTCGATCAGCGCTTCGAGCCGCGGGGGCTTGCCGCCTGCCTCTCGCTCGACCTCATCCAGCAGCGCCCATTGGCGATTGCTCACCGGCTCCAGGCGCCGGGTGAAAACCGCGGCCACCAGGTCCTGCTTGGTGCCGAAATGGTAGTTGATGGCGCCCAGATTCACGCCCGCGGCGCCGGTGATGTCGCGGATGGAGGTTCCCGCCACGCCGTGCTCGGCAAACAGCCGCTCGGCGGCGTCGAGAATAGTCTCCCGGGTGGAAGGGGAATTGGATTCAGGGGTCTGGTCCGTACCGGGGAAGCCAGGGCCGGGCGAGCCGGCGGGACTCTTTTGATTCATACGTTCGTATCATACGGGGGTATGAATTTGCTGTCAACCTGATTTTGCACAGCCGGACTCTACCGTACCGAAGGGGCGAAACTCAACCGGACATCCGCTTGGGCAGGAACGGATTAGAGGGATTTCCCGCCCTGCCAGGGGTACCACACATTAGAACTATCCGTAAGGCGCCCTGGTACTAAAGTCAGATTGTCGGGTTTCCGGCGGGCCGTTAGAATCTAAGCTGTTAGATAAAGTATCTTTTGGAGGAAGTGAAAGCCGCTGATGTTCATGTCGATACTGGTTCTTGTTGTTTCAACCGCGCTTTTTTTGTTTTATCTTCAGACCGCTTGCGAGCAGGCCCTGCGCCGGGAGTTCAGCCAGCCGTATTTCAAGGAAATCATTCAGGCCGTCCGCCTGGAGTACCCGAAACTCCGTGATGCAGCGGCCTCGAATGGCCTGCCCGACTACGCACAGGCGCGGTTTGATCTTAAATGCGATCTCTTCGCCCTGGAGTCCCTGCTGAAAAAAGTCGATCCCTCCCGGCAGCATCTCACCCGCGGCGAGAGGCTTCTGGGCCTTTATTTCCGCTTTCTTTTTTTCAGCCTGCCCATCCGTCATGCTTTTAAGCTGCGGGAGCGGGAGGCCGTTTTGAGGCTGGCAACCATCCTCCAGTTTTTCGCCAATTCGGTAGGCGAGAAACTGAGCGTCAGTTCGTTTGCCGCTGCCGGGGCCAGTCTGAACTCCTAAACCCGGCGTGACTTTGAAAGGATTCTTATATGCCATGCGTCCCCTTGCACCGCCAGGTCCTGGTTTTGACCGACAACGTCTCGATCCGCAACCTTTTTTATCTCATGAAAAAACTCGCCGGCGAAGGTGTGGCGGATGGGAGCTTGAGGGCCATGGTGGCCATCGCGGAACGCGAAGAGTACGATGCCATTATCCTTGACCTGCGGCGGCCGGACGGAAAGCCCCCGAACGGATGCCGCGAAATCGGGAAAATTCAATCCAGCCGCGCCGACCGGACGCTGACCATCACTGCTGAGGTCTATGGGCGCGAGACGCTGACCCTGGTTGAACGATACCTGCTCAGCGGCCTTCCGGGGGCGCTGGCCTGGCTGGCCGGCCGCCCCTATTTGCCACTTCAGCAAATGCAATCCCGCTAGCCGCGTGGGGCCCGCCACGGCGGCCCTCGCCTTGAAGTTTTAACTGTCAGACCCACTCACTGGAACCGTACCCGTCGCCATGTCGCGGCGGGTACGGTCCATCGTTTGGCGCGTTTCCCCTTGGCAGCCGGGCAGGGAAGGGGCATACCAATCTAGCCTATCGAGAAGGCCGTGCCGCCCGCCTTGACTCCCCGCGGGCCCATTCCGATCGCAGCCCAGGAAGGAGTTCCCCGATGCCTCGAGCCAAATCTGCGTCCCGGACCTCCGATTCCAATATCCCGGTTTCTTCCCTCCGTCTCCGCTACTTCCCCTTTGACCGCCTGAAGGAACTCGCCAGTCTCCAGGCCGATGAGCAGGAGCAGCGTGATATCGCCGAACTGCTGGCCGGGCTGAACGGTGAGCCTTAGGAGAGTTCCTTCAGGAGCGGCAGCCTGCGCATTTGCGAGGCGGGCCCTGCGGCCCAAATTTATTTGACAGTTATTGGCTCCGTATGACAAATTGACAGCCAAGCTCGGAGGGGACGGGTTAACCGAAATTTCACTCTCCCGTGAGTGGGTCCGTGATATTTTGCCGGCCCCTCCGGCCAGATGCAGGTTTCTGTCCTGTCATTCCAGCCTTTCTGCAAGGGTGCGGTTTCCGCTCCGGATTTCGCGGCTTTGCGCGCCCTGCCGCGTCTGTAGCACATCCGCCATTTCTGATTGGCTGGGAAGGAGTTAGCAGCCTGGCCTGCCGCGAGGGCCGTTGCCTCTCACCCCGCGGTTTCCAGTCTCGCGGTGCTCACGGGCCAACCACCGGCAACTCAATAAAGGTCGGGTAACGTGTCGAGTGGTAGACGCGTTCGGTGGCTTTCTGGAAGTCCGCCGCGGTGGCCTTGAAGATGTTGGGCACCCACGTCTGGGGGTTGCGGTCGATCACCGGAAACCAAGTGCTTTGCACCTGCACCATGATGCGGTGGCCTTTCAAAAAGCGGTGATTGTTGGTGTGCAGATCAATGGTGATGGCCGTCACCTTGTTAGGCGTCATCGGCTCCGGATGGACAAAGCTGTGGCGGAAGCGTGCGCGGAAAACGTCATTGGCAATCATCAACTCATATCCGCCCAGCTTGGGTTCCTGCGCATAGTCTTCAGGATAGACGTCAATCAGCTTGGCGATGTAGTCGCTGTCGGCGCCCGTGGTGGAAACAAAGAGATGGGCCACAATGTCTCCCGCCACGGAAATGTCTTCCGTGAGCGGCTGGCTCTCCCAGGTGAGGGTGTCGGGGCGGAAGCTGGCGAGCCGCTGGTCCTGCAACAGCCATGTGCACCACTCGCCGCACGGGTAAGTGGGGTCCATGGGCCGTTGACGGTAGGGAACCGGGTTTGCGGGATCGGAGATGTAGCTGTCGTAGCCGGGCTTCTGGTCCGCGCCGCCCGGCGGGTCGAACGACAAGCCCCTTCCTGCATGGACGTACAGCTTGCGCTCTGTGACATTCTGGCGGGGCGGCCAGTGGTCGAAGGCCTGCCACTGGTTTGAGCCGGTCTGGAAAGTCAAAGCCTCTTTGAAGGGCAGGGGGCCCTTGTCCTTCAGCCAGTGAGCGAACCACGCCGCCTGGATCTTTTCACGAAAGTATTCGCTGGTGTTGCTGCCAAAATCGATCGGGCCTAAAGTTTGCCCGGTCCCGTGAGACCATCCGCCGTGGTTCCAGGGCCCTGCCACCAGGTAGTTCAGGTGGTTCGGGTCGTGCTTCTCCAGCGCTTCATAAATGGTAACAGGGCCGTAAAAATCCTCCTGGTCCCACCAGCCCGCCACATTCAGATTGGGAACGGTGAGCTTCAGCTTTGCGACGTAGGGCGTCACGGCCTGTTTTTGCCAGAAGGCGTCGTAATTGGGATGGGCGACGTAATCGTTCCAGGTGGGAATGGTCCCGTGCAGGTATTCGGCGTTGGCGTTTACCAGCGGGCCCAGGTTTAGCAGATACCATTCGTAAACATCGTGGCGGTCAAAGTTGAAATGGAAATTGGTTTTCCCAGTTTCCATCATGGTGGCGTAGAAAAATCCGTAGCTCAAGCGGAAGGCGCCGTTGTGGTGGAAATCGTCGCCCAGGAACATGTCGGCGGGCGAGGCCTGTTCCGAGGCGGCCTTCAGCGCCGGGTGCGGGTCCAGCAGGGCCATGGTGGTGAGCCATCCGCCGTAGGAAATGCCCAGAATGCCCACCCGGCCGTTGTTGCCCGGAACGTGCTTCAGCAGCCAACTGATGGTGTCGTAAGTGTCGGTGCCTTCGTCAATCGCTTTGGGACCGCTCTGGTCGCGCGGCGGCCGCATCATCACAAATTTCCCCTCGGACTTG
>JAJYJL010000143.1 GCA_021789565.1 Acidobacteriota bacterium | reverse complement strand
ATCTACGGCGCGGTTTGTTGCAAATCATTCCCGAATGCTGGCAGGGGAATTCCTGTTCCCGGAGCAGCCGCCAGGGCTGGTGGATGCGCTCGCCAGCAAGCGGGATATGTTCCTACTTGCCCGCAGGCACCATATTCCAACTCCCGACGCAGTTTTCCCTCAAACACGCGAGGATGTCTTGCTTTTTCTTGAACGGGCCCGCTTTCCGGTGATGCTGAAAGGGATTGACGGGCAACGGTTGTGGGAGCGGACAGGAAAGAAAATGTTCATCGCGCGGTCAGAAAACGAATTGCTGGAACTCTATGATATGGGCGAGGATCCCACGAACCTTAATCTGATGCTGCAGGAATATATTCCCGGGGGGGATGACACCGTCTGGATGTTCAACGGCTATTTCAACGCAAATTCCGATTGCCTCGCCGGCTTTACGGGCAAGAAAATCCGCCAATGTCCCATTCACACGGGATCGACCAGCCTTGGGATCTGCCGGCATAGCCAGGCTGTCGAGGAGACCACGAGGCGCTTTATGAAAGCGATCGGGTATCGAGGTGTATTGGACATCGGATACCGCTACGATGCCCGCGATGGCCGATACAAGGTTCTCGACGCAAACCCCAGGATCGGCGCAACGTTCCGCCTTTTTGTTGGCGAAAACGGCATGGATATCGCCCGTGCCCTCTACCTTGACCTGACAGATCAGGAAGTGGTTACCTCGCCAGCTAAGGAGGGAAGAGCGTGGATGGTCGAGGATCTCGACCTGGTCTCCAGCTATCGCTATTTTCGCGAGGGAAAGTTGAGCGTCGCAGAGTGGATTTGTTCCTTTCAAGGAGTGGAAGAAGCAGCCTTCTTTTGCTGTGACGATCCACTACCGGTCGGCGCAATGCTCGCTTCGCGCTCGGCGGAATGTTTCCGGCGGCTGTGGCGCATGTCGCGCCAGATCCTCCGGCGCAACCGGCGAGATATGAGCCAGACGACACACAAGAGCCCGGCATCGAGCTTCTCGTATCGGCAACGATCCCTTACTCGTTGAACAGAAGGTCTGCGCGTAATGAGCGCTTCGATGGTTTAGTTCCTGATCGTCTTATCCAGACAGATGGCAAATATTCTTAACGCTCCTGTAGGCGAAACGCTCGTTGAACAGGCAATCAGTCTTCCTGCCACCCGAGGACGCGTACTTTGGGCTGGAGCCCGCACATGGTCACCAAAGGGCGCTCTGGCGCTTGTCGACCAGGGGCTGATATCGGGAGCGAATTTCATTCTTGGAATTGTGCTGGCGCGGCATCTGGCGCCCGACCAATATGGAGCATATGCACTTGCTTTTCAGGTGTTTCTGTTTCTTTCTGTGGCATACTCGGCTTTGGTTCTTGAACCTCTCAGCGTGTTCGGTTCTTCTGTTTACCGGAATTCGAACCGTGAATACCTCGGTGCCTTACTCCGGATCCATGCCGCTATCGCTTTCATTATTTTCCTGGGGCTTTGCACGTGTGCGTGGGTAGTGGGGCAGGTTTCCCCGAGTGGTGATCTGACTTCGGCTCTGATTGGAGTCGGAATTGCAGCGCCCTGCATGCTGCTGTTCTCACTTGCCCGCAGGGGTTTTTACGTCAAACTCGCTCCCCTGCAGGCAGCCCTGGGAGCGTTGGGATACTTCGCTGTAGTTCTCGGTGGCCTGCTGCTTGTTTTCCATCGACACTCCCTTTCGCCTTTGGTAGCGTTTCTGTTGATTGCCGCCGGCGCGGGAGTCACGGCCCCGATGATGGTGACCAGGCTGCGGTTCTCTATAAAGCCCCGAACCGCCGCACTTAGGTTGTCTGAGGTGGTTCACCGGCATTGGGGATACGGACGATGGGCCCTCGGCAGTGCGGTGGCCATCTGGTTTTCCACCGCCATCTATTATCCGATTCTGGTCAGTTTCCATGGACTTGCAGAAACCGGCGCCCTTCAGGCTTTGACGAACTTTTCCTCGCCCATTGCACAGGTCTTCGCTGCGATGTCATTGCTTTCGCTCCCGTATGCCGCAGGCATTCACCATCAGAAAAGCTCAAGGGGAATATCCCACCTCGCGGCAAAGCTGGCCTTGATATACGCAGGAGGAACAACCCTATATTGGTTGCTTGTGGTTCTCTTTCGGTGGCAGATTGTGGAAAATCTCTACGCAGGCAAGTATATGGGAATCGTCGGGCTGATCCCCTGGCTGGCCCTTGCATCCGTGCTGCGCATCTCGGCGACTTCCCAGGCAATCATACTGCGCGCCATGCACGCTCCCTCGCTGGTTTTTGTTGCATATGGTGCGGCCAGCGTGGTTGACATCGTGGCTGGCATTCCCTGCACGTGGGCATTCGGGTTGTGGGGCGCAATCTTTGGCATGGTTCTGGCGAGCGCGGTCGCGCTGGTTGTCACTCTCGTCATGCTTTACTGCCACACGCCCTCGGCCGGGTCCGAAAAGCGTTAGCCTCGTAAATTGGCTTGTCGCGACGTTAATCCGTGCGGAAAGGCCAATGGCAGGCCAATTTGAGACACGGGGGAATCTCGTGAATCCCACCATCAAACAACAACCGCTGAGCTGTATTGCGTCTCAATGGCAGCATCTTTCGCGCCATCGCCTGGGCAAGGTGAACATGACCACGAACACGGTGTTACTAGGATCGAACGACATCAGGGACAGAATTGCCTGCGCACTTTGCGCGAGAACCCAGTCGGTCACCGTAGACCGGTACGGGCATAACACCTCCGGGCTTGCGGTGTGTTGTTCCGGGAAGTGGAAAGGGAAACGGTTGTTTGCAAAAATACTGCTTGCTGATCCTTATCCCATCCCTCCCCGTTTTCGAGTCCCCTGGGAATATTCTCCTCGCGCGACGACGCCCGTAAGGGCCATCACCGAGCAGATCGACACCGAATGGGATATGACGATTAAGATGCTCAGGCTCTCAGGCGGCCGTTCGGTGCCGGTTCCGTTGGGAAGATCACAGGCAGCAAGAACTATCGTGTGGGAGGAGGCCGGCGGGACTTCCCTGGTCCGGGCCCTGAAATGGTCGCGCTGGAGAAGTTCGATGGCAGAAGCAGGAGCCGAAGCCCTCTTTAAGGCCGGATGCTGGCTACGGAGCGTACATGAAGCTTCCTACCGGGAGATGGAGCTCATTGAAGCCCGTGACCTCATCCAGACCGCCATCGATTTGTCGCGTCAGAAACAGAGAAATGACGGGCGCTATGAACATATCGCATCGAAAATTCTGGAGGCTTCGTTGATAGAAATGGGGGAAGCCGGGAATTTCGAAGTGCCTGTCGCACTTACACACGGTGATTTCTGCCTTTCGAATCTTCTTTGGAAAGCTACCGGAAAGCAGCTTGCCGTTATCGACTTTGAGTTGTCTGGCTTGCGGCCTATTTACTATGACCTGTTTGCCTTGATCGCTGACCTTCGGGCCATGCTGTTGAATCCGATGATTCCCAAATTGGTTATCCAATTGTGGGAACAGTCCTTCTGGCAGGGTTATGGGACAACCTCCGCAGAGGTCATGGCATTTGTGAAAGCGCTGGCGCTCGCGAGGGTCTTTTACTACCACTTCACTCGGTTGCTGACTCGGCGGGAACGGAAGGGACTGATTGGCGGCATCAATGCGCAACTTTACAGGACTTTCCTGGAAGACAGGGTCATCGCCCAGCGATTGGATTTACCGCCGGAATTTGCATATTTGAGCCGCAATTAAAAGATAGCTTCTCCATCCGCGCCGCCACCACTTCCAACAAGTCGAATCTTACCTAGGAGGACCAATGTCTGACTCGGAACGCGGAAGCCTCGAATTAGCCTATGCCCCGGGATCGTACGAACATCAAACGCCCGACACCAGTCCGCCGGAATTCGGTGGCGGACGGGACCTGCGCGGGGAGTTCGCGGAAGAACGAAGAAGCAACGCAACAGAGTACTTTAAGAAGGCGGTTCTTTTCTTCTATCGGCACGGACCCGGATTTGTCCTCCGCAAGGCCCTCTGGCGGTTCCAATACACGCGTTTTCGACGACAGTGTAATTCCTGGCATGCGCGGGTGGGTGCGAGACCAGTGACAGTAAGGTTTTTGGACCAGGAGTTTGAGCTGCACCCTTCGGGCAAGGGACTGAGTGAGGAGATCATGTTGCTGGGTTCCCACGAACCAGTTTGCACCAGAGTCTATCTCCAGCAACTGCGGAAGGGCGATCACATCTTGGACGTCGGCTCGAATCTCGGGTACTACGCTCTTCTAGCCGGACGCACCATTGGCCCGACTGGACGCGTCCTGGGGTTCGAACCCGCTCGTGACGTTTTTAACATCCTCGAGAGGAATGTGGCTCGCTCCGGCTTGACGAATATCAAAGTCTTTCCCTGGGCCATCAGCGACCGAAGCAAAGCCATCGAGTTTTACGGATCGGAGATACCCAGTTGGGGAAGCCTCATTCGTGGGAGGGACCTGCTGCAGGGAAAGCCAACCACGGTTCAGTCCAGAAAACTGGATGACCTCATGGACGAGTTCCCATGGTTTCGGCCGACTGTGCTGCGCATGGATGTGGAAGGAGGCGAGTTAATGGCGTTGCAGGGGGCGCAACGCTTGCTCCAGGAATTCAGGCCACGGATCTGTGTCGAAGTTCATCCCTTCGCGTTTGAATGGCAGTGTGCCCACCAGGCGCTCGTCCACCTGTACGACATGGGCTATTCCTCCGGCGTGGTAATCGAGAGAATCTGGGACGAGCCCTGGGCAAGCAACTGGGTAAGGGAAAGTCGCCATTGGTCGGGGCCCACCGAAAAACTGCTCGAGAAAATCGAGTCGCGGGGCGAAGCGTTGAATACGGGTGTGTTTACTGTCCTGTTGGAGCCAGCAGGGTGACCCGTTGCCATCCCTTTGCCCGTCTTCCGTTCGAGGGAAAGTTCGTGGTGTGCGCGCAGCATGACGTCCGAAGTTTTCAATTTCGTAGACACACGTCAAGTCAACCTGTCGTGTGAATCTGGCGCATAAGACGCCTCAATCATTCCCCAGATGTCGAGGAATCCTTGAAAGTTCTTCTTGTTGGTCACGCCTGCAACCCCTGCTGGGGCTCAGAACCCGCATTTACATGGAACTGGGGCTGGCACTTGAGTCAAAAGCACCAGGTGTGGGTACTGACCCACCCTTGGGGGCAAGATCGCATTGAAGAGTTTCTTGCCGTGCGGCCCAATCCCAACCTGCATTTTGTCTGGGTCAAGTTGCCTGGGCGACTCGCTTGGGATCCGGCAATACACGCGCACGTTAGTTCCTGGCGATATATCTTATGGCAAAGGGCCGCGTTGCGTCAGGCTCAACGGTTGCAGGCGCAAGTCGGGTTCAATATCGTGCACCACGTAAGTTGGGGAACCGTGAGCGAACCACCCCCTCTCTGGCGTCTTCCCATACCATTTGTCTGGGGGCCGGTTGGTGGTGGACAGTTCGTCCCCCCCGTCCTCCGAAGTTATCTTGGGGAGGCGGCAAGAGCCGAGCGCTTGCGCGAGGTTCGAATGCGGTTGGTAGCATTGCGGCCCGCTCTTCGGAAGGCCGCACGTAATTCGGCGTTGATATTGGCCACAAACAATGAAACAGCAGCTATGCTTGAAAGGGCCGGGGCAAGGCGCGTGATACTGTTCCTTGACACGGGTATCGGAGAGCAATTTCTCCCGCCGCAGGTTCCGCAACGGGCACCGTTCAAGCAAATTACGCTTCTATGGGCAGGCAGATTGCAGCCCAGGAAGTGCCTTCCTCTGCTGCTGGATGCTCTAGCGCAATGCCAGGATTTGCCGGTGCGCCTCCTCGTGGCGGGTAAGGGGGCCAAGCGTGGGGAGTGGGAAGCTCTTTCTCGAAGGCTTGGATTGGGCAACCGGGTCAATTTTCTGGGGCAGGTCGACTACAATCAGATGCCCGAACTCTACCGCTCGGCAGATGTATTTATCTTTACCAGCCTGCGTGATGCTTTCGGCTCCCAAGTGCTCGAAGCCATGGCCAGCGGGCTGCCAATCATCGCGCTCGACCACCAAGGCGTGAGGGCTTTTGTTCCCGACATCGCAGGCGTAAAAGTCCCGATCGCGGGACCGCGGGAGACCGTTTCCGGCCTTGCTTCGGCGATCCGCCTCCTGGCTGTTTCACCGGAGCAAAGGATTCAGAAGGGCCAAGCAGCGTGGGAATTCGCACGGACCCAGACTTGGACAAAGCGCGCCGAACTCATGGGGCACTGGTATGAGGAGATCGTCGGTGAACGATCATTACGACCGAGCCAGGTGAACTGAATCGGAGGCCGGAATCTGACCGGCCGGACCTGCTTCAAAGGTGTCCAAGACTTAGAAGGCACTGGCAGTGAAAGACTTCAACACGGTATTTAAGCGATCGGAAGAGCGTTTTGTCAGACGGGATCCCGTTTCCTCGTGGATATGGTTAGCGGGGCTGTTTGGGTTAATCGGACTTCTGGCAATGCTGGTGATGGCCTCGATGGTCACACGCGTTGGTCCCCTTGCGATCATAGGAATCATTGCCGCTCCGGCTGTGCTGATTGGACTTATCCTGGCGTTGCGGATCGGGCTGCGCTACTGGCGGAACCTGAAACCGCAACTGAGGTGGTACCACGGCCTCTGGTTCCTGGTTTTTGCCAGCGCACTTGTCTTCCGAATTCGCGGTATTAACCAGATTGAACAGGATCCCTTAGACGCATGGGCGCTGTACCGCATCGGCATCGAGATTATTGTGACGCTGGCCCTCCTGATCCGCCTTGCGCTGCGCCGCACACCGTGGCTGGGGTCGATGGTCCGCGGGTTTATCGGGGTCCTCGCTGCATTTGCAGTAATCGAATTGGCGTCTACTGCATGGTCTGTCTATCCCGCTTGGACTTTTTACAAAGCCTGTGAATACATGCTGGACGTTGCGCTCCTTGGCGCAGTTCTCGCCACGGTACGGACTATTAGCGATTACAGAAGCGTCTTCAATTGGACCTGGACGCTCTATGGGCTGCTTCTCGCTACCACCTGGCTGGGAGTTCTGCTTTGGCCGCGGCAGGCCTTGTATCCCAGCGGAAAGAACATCGGCGTGGGAGTATTGGGCATAAGGCTCGAGGGTGTCATGCCGGCTTTGAGTTCCAACGACGTCGGAACCTTTGCAGCCATCTTGGGCCTCATCGGATTGTGCAGGCTTCTGCCAATTGCGGCAAAGAAATCTGAGCGTATATGGTACATCCTGCTCCTGGTTGCCAGCGTGGCCACTATGGTGGTTTCGCAAACAAGATCAGCCATTGCCGGTTTTTTGTTCGGGGTATTCCTGCTGCTTCTCTTCTCCAGACGTCTGGCGCTGAGCGCGTTTCTCACGTTTGTAGTGGCGCCGCTCCTTGTGGCGAGCAGCCTGGGCGGCCTAATCTGGACGTTCCTTCAAAGAGGGCAAAGCACCCAGCAACTTGAAACGCTCAGCAGCCGGTTAGACTGGTGGTCGTTCGCCTGGCAAACATTCATGCAACGTCCGCTCACAGGTTATGGAGCCTACGCGGCGGAGCGCTTTGCTGTGCTGGCCAAGCTCGGGATGGGCAAAACTTCCACCATGCACAGCGACTACCTGAGCATGATCGTGGGGACCGGGTTCTGGGGAGTTTCCCTGTTCCTCGTTGCGCTTATCGGCACGTGGTGGTTCCTCACTCGCTATCTTCGCCACTCGACGACTATGTGTGCGGAGCAGCAACTGGCCTATGAAGCGATTGTGGTGCTTGGCCTGCTGACTTTCCGGTCGATTTTCATGACCATGCTTACCTGGCACCCTCCCCTGCACTACCTGGCCATTCTGGGCTACGCGGAGTTCTTGCGGCGCCGGCGGCTGCGAGCAGTTCCAGTCTCCACTCATATCATCAGGGACCCTGTGCCTGAATTTGAGGCCATTCCGTCAAGAACGTGACGGTGCATCAGCAGAGGCTATCTCATCGGAGGTTCATCTTGCAGAGCCACGAGACAGGATCCTTCCGCTCGCCGGGAACATCCTCCCAGCGAAAGACCCTTAAAGTGCCGGCACGAGTGAAAAGACCGAGGTTTTCATTTTGCCTCGCAGCGTCCATCATGGTTCTGGCAACACAACCCGTTAAGCCTGATTCTTCTCCAGGACAGGTTTTGGTGCAGCCCAGTGACAATATTCAGGCACTTGTCGCCGAGCATCCCCTGCGAACGTCGTTTGTCATCGCATCCGGGATCTACCGGCTCCAATCCATCCAGCCGAAGGATGGCGACTCTTTCACAGGCCAACCGGGAGCCATCCTGAATGGCGCGCAAGTTCTACAGGGCTTCAAGCAGGACGGACAAAACTGGGTCACGGAGGTCCCCGTCAAATCACAACCGTCCTATCGGGGTCAATGCGACAGGAAGCATCCTGCGTGCAAGTATCCTGAAGACCTGTTTTTTGATTCGAGGCCTCTCACGCGGATTTCGAGTCTTTCACTGGTTGCGCCGGGCAAGTGGTATCTGGACTACAGCACCGGGAAGGTCTACGTGGGGAGCGACCCCGCCGGCCACACGGTTGAACTCAGCCTGACCCGGGCGGCCTTCTGGGGCAGCGCCAGCAACGTCACCATCCAGGGGCTGGCCATCGAGAAGTACGCCTCTTTGGCCGGCAAAGGGGCGATCAACGCCATGGCGTCTGTGGACGGCTATGGTCCGGTGGGAAGGGGCTGGGTGGTGGAATCGAACGATATCTATCTCAATCATGGGCTGGGCATCCGCGTCAGCGACGGCATGACGGTCCGCAACAACAAGATCCATGACAACGGGCAGATGGGGCTGGCCGGCTCGGGGAGCAACATCCTGGTGCAGGGCAATGAAATCTACCGGAACAACTACGCCGGTTATGCTTATGACTGGGAAGCCGGCGGAGCCAAGATCGCCATGTATTCCACGCACGTGACCTTCGATGACAACTACGTGCATGACAACCAGGGGCCGGGATTGCACGGAGACATCGGCGACGACTATTTCGTTTTTGAGAACAACCACACGGCCCGCAACGTGGGCAGCGGCATCCACTACGAAATCAGCTACCATGCCGTCATCTCGAACAACCAGATAGAGGACGATGGAATTTCACCGGATGGAACCGGCTTCTGGTACGGAGGCGGCATCCTGGTCTCAAACTCCTCGGACGTGGAGGTCTACGGCAACACGGTGACGGATTGCACGAACGGCATTGGAGGCACGCAGGCGGACCGCGGCATCGACACCCGGACAGGCCTCCCTTACGACCTCAAGAACCTCTACGTCCACAACAACACCATCACCCAGCAAACCGGCTACGCCGCCGGAATTGTGAAAGCGGCTATCTTCGACGACTCCGTGTACACAATCTGGGGCAACCACTTCAAAGACAACGCTTACAACCTCTCGGACCCTGCTTACCCTTACTTTTACTGGCTGGACCAGCAATGGACGTTAGCTCAGTGGCAAACGTATGCATCGGAACATTAAACCTGTTGTCGCCTTACAGGCGGAGCCGGATTTCTAGGTCGCTCGCTGGTTTACGCCAGTTGCTTGCAACGCAATGCCCTGACTCCGAATAATTTCGCCTCTCTCGGCGAACTTGAAGACCGCCTGCCGCGCTTTCAGGATCGCTATCCACAAATCGCCGCCCCATTCCAGTGGATGTTCAAACGTCAGGACTTAACGGCCCCGATGGAGAAGATCGGAACCATGCCATTTTCGATCGCAGCATGATACGTCACTGTAATTCCGAACAGCAGTGCTTATGCTGCCTGGCGGGCGGACCTGTACCGGGAAAACGGTTCCGCATTCCCCTCTGGCAGGGCCCCAATTTCTTGTTCCAGAAGGAAGATGAAACTCAAGCCCTTCGACGAGGAACGCCGGCACAATTAGCCGCTTAATCGCCTGCGTAACAGAAACCTTCCTGCCGGGAAGCAAGAGATACCAGATGTGGTATAACACCTCTTGCTCCGGCGAGTCGGCAATCTAACAGCTTGCAAAGTCAGAAGAGTACATCATCACCGGTCCGGAACTTGTGGGTTGCCAGGCTGAGTGCACTAAAAGATTCCGGCTGAGGAATTGAAGATACACTTCATCGAGCGAGGTCAAGATGAATCGACGCCGTTTTCTTCAGCAAGGTACGTTAGGGGCAAGCGCCGCAGGATTGCGGCAGATGATTGGCGCGGGCGAATTCGGCTTTCGGTCTCGTATCCCAATTGCCGCCGAGGCTGAACAAAACCAGGACGGGGCATTTCCCCAACCGGCCATGCCTCTCGAAGAAATCCGGCTGGACGACGCCGTCATCGTTTCACGCCCGGGAATGCTGCCCCTCGCAGAGCAAACTGCGGCAAAAGTGTTGGTAGAAGAGGTGGAAAAGCGGACTGCGATCCGGCTGGCCACTTCGACAAAGTGGCCGGAAGGCAAGCCCCTTATCGTCATTACGTCCGGCAAGCCGGATGCGGAGTGGGGTCATCACCCCCCCACCCGCCATGGAACCGATTTGCTGGAAACACGCGCAGAGGGCTACCGGCTTTATGTCGAAAGCCGGAACCCGCAGCCTATTGTGTGGGTAATCGGTGCCGACGCCCGGGGCGCGTTGTTCGGCGTGGGCCGCCTGCTTCGCCGGCTTAACTGGTCACAGGGCAAACTCTCGATTGCTTCCGATTTGGATATTGCCACCGCTCCGGCCTATGCGATTCGCGGGCACCAGCTCGGGTATCGCGCCACGCCAAACACCTATGACGCATGGAATCCGGGCCAGTTTGAGCAATACATTCGTGAACTCACTTTCTTTGGCGCCAACAGCATTGAAGGCATTCCCTTTCAGGACACGCGCAAAACGCCTGTGATGAAGGTCCAGCGGCCGGAGATGAACCGGGCCATAGGTGAAATTTGCCAGCGATATGGATTGGATTACTGGGCGTGGGTCCCGGCGGACTTCAGCTTGAAGGACGAAGTGCTTCGCAAGCAGATGCTGA